>NZ_JBFTRC010000011.1:0-64336 GCF_056399325.1 Allobosea sp. 01N443 | reverse complement strand
GTCATGATCTGGGGAAATGAATGGGGCTACAACACGTGAGAATTGTTTGGTTGCCGCTCGCCGCTCAGGGCATTCTCTGGCCGATTGTGTTGAAGAAGTCGGCGCTGGGGTCGGCTGCCGATTGATGCTGAACGGGTCGCTGAGAGGGCGTTCGCCCTCATGCCGCCAGGGGCAGTGCTCCGGCCGGCATCAGCTTCGCCATTTTCCTGAGGTTCTGGGCGGTGGCTGCGAGGAGGAACTCGTCGCGGGCGCCGCATGGTCCTCGCAAGCGCAGGCGATCGAGTTTGAGGATGCGCTTCAGGTGCGCAAACAGCATCTCGACCTTCTTCCGCTCTCGTCGCGAGGTTACGTATGCATCGGTGGCGGCGATATCGCGCGCCATGTCGCGGGCGCCTTCGTGGATGGAGCGGAGGATCTTGCGAGCAGGATCTTTCGGACAGCACTTTGGCTTCAGGGAACAGGCGTCGCAGTCGCTCTTGATCGCCCGGTAGCGCATGAGGCCTTCAGGATCGATACCGTCGCGCGGCACCGCGAAGGGCCGTCGGAACTGCCGAAGTTCCTTGCCGCCCGGACAGATGTAGAGATCGCGATCGTGATCATAGGCGAAGTCGGAACGGCTGAAGGTGCCGTCGCGGCGCCGGGATTTGTCGAACACCGGAATATGCGGCTCGATACCTCGCTCGTGCACCAGCCAGGCCAGGTTCTCGGCCGAGCCATAGGCGGCGTCCGCTACCAGCTTCTCAGGCCATGTGCCGAACCTGTCCTGCGTGCGCCCGATCATAGTTCGCGCGGCGCCGACCTCGGCCTGCCGCACGGCCGTGGTCGCCTCGACGTCCATGATGACGGCATGCTTCAGATCGATCAGGTAGTTCGTCGCATAGGCGAAGAAGGCCTGCCCGCCATGGGCGGCCGTCCAGCGCGCGGCAGGATCGGCCGGCGAGATGAACTTGGGCACGACCGGTGTCGCCGCGCCGAAGGCGGCATCGTCCAGCACGGCCAGATACTCGCGCACCGCATGGTTGGCGGCCTCGGGCGCCAACCCGTCCTTGCCGGGTACGCCGTTCTGGCGATTGGCGTCGGCCTTGATCAGGCTGGCATCGACGGCAAACCCCTCGCCGCCAACCAGCCCCTCCGCCATGCAGCGCCTGACCGTGATCTCGAAGACCTCGCGCAGCAAATCGCTGTCGCGGAAGCGACCGTGCCGGTTCTTCGAGAAGGTGGAATGGTCGGGTACATCCCCCTCCAGGCCGAGCCGGCAAAACCAGCGATAGGCCAGGTTCAGATGGACCTCGTCGCAGAGCCTGCGCTCGGAGCGGATGCCGAAGCAGTAGCCGACGATCAGCATTCGGATCATCAGCTCGGGATCGATCGAAGGTCGGCCGGTTTCGCTGTAGAACGGGCGCAAATGCGCACGAATGCCGGACAGATCGACAAAGCGATCGATGGCGCGCAGCAGATGGTCCGCAGGGACGTGCCGTTCCAGGCTGAACTCGTAGAACAGTGCCTCCTGCGCAACCGTCCGCTCGCCCATCATCGCGCTGCCCTCCGCAGCGACGAATGAATCAGAACCTCAAGCTCCCAGCAACACCGACTTCTTCAACACAATCGGCCCTTAGCTGCCCTTCGCAGCGTCTGCTTGTGGGCAGTTGAGGCTTTGCATCCTGACCCCGCCGCTCATGCGGCGTTCTCGCCCTCAATCGAAAGCGGCCTTGCGCCGCGCCGTCTGCTCAACATGGGCGTGGCCATTTGGGCAATGGCCGCCCGTCTGGCGTGCAGAAACCGTGCGCGCGCCCGCCGCAGATCCATTGTTCGATCTGTTTGCCAACGGCGTCGCCTTCCTTCTGACGGTTGGCGGCATAGTGGCGGAGTTGCTCTCGCTCCAGTTTCTCTAGCTGTTTCAGCCATTCCGCGTAGGTTTTTCCCGTCATATGCGCCTCCCTAGCGCGCATCGCGTGCGGGCATTATCCGATGTGCAATGACTGCTGATCTATGCTCGTTGCGGCGGGACTATATGCACCTCGAGCATGGGCTGGTTGATCTCAATCAACTTCTTGGTCGCGCGCCCTATCCGCCTGTACCGCGCGCTCGGCCGGGAACAATTCGGCACGGCACAGGCTCTCGTCGATGCGTAGTGTTCAGGGACCAGTCATTTGCCCTGCCGGACGATGACACGCGGCGCGATGGTCGCCGCAGTGTCGATGAGCGTTTCCCGGAGGGGCAAGTTGAGACAGGACTGGTTTCATTGTGACGACTGCGGGTCGCCGGGCGTCTCAAATCGACATTCGGCGCATAGCATTCAATGGCAAGTCCATGATTCCAGCAACGTTCGCACAGAATCAAGCCTCATGAACCTCAAACGTATCCAATATTCATGCGCGGCAGAAATCGACTCACAATCACCAATAAACAACATATTCTGGTATCGGTTAAAGTCATTACCTGGCAGCATAAATTCGAATGGCGCCTGCAATAACAGCAGCCAAGACAGCAGAGATGGGTGTGACGCCCATTAAAATGTAAATTGCACCCCAGGAGAGCGCAATTGCTGCAACCAGGATCCTCAGGCTTGGCCATTTGGCGTTGCTCCACGTCAACGAATGGTCCTGCAGTTTGATGCTCTAGACATCGAAAGCCATAGTTGAAGCAAAGCTCCTCAGGGCGTACAAATTATTTTCGACATTCGGTGCGCAGCTATCACTGGCAAGCCCATGATCACCGGAGCGCAACTAAGGGCCGCACGCGCCCTTCTCGGGATCGATCAGCGCGGCCTTGCAGCGCTGTCCCAGCTTTCTGTGCCGACGATCCAGCGCATGGAAGGCAGCGACGGTGTGATCCGCGGGAATGTCGATTCACTGATGAAGCTGGTCGGCGCGCTGAACACGGCCGGAATCGAACTCATCGGAGAAGGAGCGCCGAGTCAGGGTGAGGGGCGCGGCGTTCGGCTCAAGGAAGCTGCCGCCAGTGCCGAACCACACTCCCGCAAAATGCCGCAGACGGCCAAGGCTAGAGCAGCCTAGGAGCAAGCGCGATGGTCACGATCGTCGGACTGTGGTGCGTGGCGGCGCTGCTGGGCATCGCGGGGGTCGGCATCGTCGCAAGCAATTGGCGCCAAGGGTCACGCATCGTCTATGGCGCGGCCGGCATCGCCAGTGCCATCGCGCTGATCACGGCGCTGCTCCATCTTGTCGAGGGGGCCGGCGCATCACCCGGCGTCGTATTGCCTCTTGGCCTGCCCTGGATCGGCGCGCATTTCCGCATGGACGCGCTGTCGGCCTTCTTCCTGGCCGTGATCAATCTCGGCGGAGCGGTCACTAGCCTCTACGGTATCGGCTACGGCCAGCACGAGCACGCCCCGCAACGCGTGCTGCCATTCTTTCCAGCGTTCCTTGCCGGCATGAATCTCGTCCTCCTGGCGGATGACGCCTTCAGTTTCCTGCTGTCCTGGGAATTCATGTCGCTTGCATCCTGGGCGCTGGTCATGGCGCATCACCAGGAGCGCGATAATATTCGCGCCGGCTACGTCTACATCGTGATGGCGAGTTTCGGCACCTTCGCCCTRCTGCTTGCCTTCGGCCTGCTGGCGGGGCCGGACGGAAGCTACGCTTTCGCATCGATCCGTGCTCACCATCTCCTACCGCTGCCCGCCGGGCTCGTCCTCGGCCTTGCACTGCTCGGCGCAGGCTCGAAAGCCGGCCTGGTGCCGTTGCACGTCTGGCTGCCGCTCGCCCATCCGGCTGCGCCGAGCCACGTCTCGGCGCTGATGAGCGGGGTGATGACCAAGGTCGCGGTCTATGGCTTCATCCGGATCGTTTTCGACCTGCTCGGCCCGACAGCCTGGTGGTGGAGTTTTCCCGTTCTGGCGATCGGCGGCTGGACCGCCGTGCTCGGCGTCCTCCATGCGCTGATGGAGAATGATCTCAAGCGTGTGCTCGCCTACAGTACGATCGAGAATATCGGCCTGATCTTCGTCGGGCTTGGCCTCGCACTCGCCTTCCGCGCGAACGACCTGTCCGCGGCGGGCGCGCTGGCGCTGACCGCGGCGCTGTTCCATGCCTTCAACCACGCTCTCTTCAAGAGTGCTCTGTTCTTCGGAGCCGGCGCCGTGCTCACCGCGACCGGCAAGCGCCAGATGGAGGATCTCGGGGGGCTGATCCACCGCATGCCTGTCACCAGCGCCGTGGTGCTGGTGGCCTGCGCCGCGATCTCAGCCCTGCCGCCCCTGAACGGCTTCGCCTCCGAATGGCTCGCCTTCCAGGCGGTCCTGCTCAGCCCGCAGCTTCCGCTATGGGGACTGAAGCTGCTCGTGCCTGCCGTCGGAGCGATGCTTGCCCTATCAGCCGCGCTCGCCGCAGCCTGCTTCGTCCGGGTCTTCGGGATCGTCTTTCTCGGCCGRCCCCGCACGCCGGCAGCGGAACAGGCCGCGGAGGTCGACCGCTTCTCGCTCAGTGCAATGGTCATCCTCGCCGGACTGTGCATTCTCGCCGGAATCCTGCCCGGTTTCGTGATCGACGCCATCGCGCCCGTGGTGCAGGGCGTCGTGGGCGGCCGGATGCCGACACAGGCCGGAATCGGCTGGCTCTCGATCGTGCCAATCGCCGAAAGCCGGAGCTCCTATAACGGCCTCCTGGTCTTCTGCTTCATCGCGGCGTCCGCTTCGCTCGCGGCCTACGCCATCCACCGCCTGGCCTCGCATGCGCTGCGCCGCGGACCGGCATGGGATTGCGGCTTTCCGCAATCCAGCCCGGCGACGCAATACACCGCCAGCAGCTTCGCCCAGCCGATCCGCCGCGTCTTCGGCGGCTACGCCTTTCAGGCCCGGGAACGCGTCGAGATGCCTCCGCCGGGAGACCTGCGTCCGGCCCGGTTCCAGGTCGATCTGCGCGATCTCGCCTGGGAGCTGATCTATATCCCCGTCACCAGCGCCGTCTCCGTCGCGGCCGAGCGGCTCAACCGGTTTCAGTTCCTGACCATCCGCCAATATCTCAGCCTGGTCTTCTCCGCCCTCGTCTTCCTTCTGCTGGTGCTGGCGCTATGGTCGTGATCGCGGATCTCGCCATTCAGGGCGCGCAGATGCTGCTGGTTCTGCTGCTGGCGCCGTTGCTCACCGGCTTCGTCCGCAAGGTGAAGGCGCGGCTGCTGCGCCGCCGCGGCGCGCCGATCGTGCAGCCTTACCGGGATCTCCTGCGGCTGCTGCGCAAGGAGGTGATCCTTGCCGAAAGCGCGTCCTGGCTCTTTCGGGTGATCCCCTACCTGATCTTCGCGGCGACTTGGGTGGCCGCTGCGCTCGTGCCGACCTTCGCGGCCGGCCTGCTGTTCAGCTGGTCCGCCGACCTGATCGCGATCATCGCCCTGCTCGGCAGCGCGCGGTTCTTTCTGGCCCTCGCAGGGATGGATGTCGGCACCAGCTTCGGCGGCATCGGCTCGAGCCGGGAGGTGATGATCGCGACGCTCGCCGAGCCTGCAATGATCATGATCGTGTTCACGCTGGCGCTCCTCGCCGGATCGACCCAGCTCTCGAACGTCGCGGGCTTCATGTTGTCCCCGTCGGTCGGCGTGCGGGTTTCGCTCGCGCTTGCGCTCGTCGCCCTCGTGATGGTGGCCATCGCCGAAAACGCGCGCATCCCGATCGATAATCCGGCGACACATCTCGAACTGACCATGGTCCACGAGGCGATGGTGCTGGAATATTCCGGGCGTCATCTCGCCATGATCGAGTTCGCGGCCTCGCTGAAGCTCCTGCTCTACATGTCGCTGATCAGCTGCGTGTTCCTGCCCTGGGGCCTGGCGCCGCCCGGTGCCAGCGCAAGCGCCCAGATCGCAGGCGTCGCGGCCTATATAGCCAAGCTTGCCCTCGGCGGCTTTCTGCTCGCCCTGTTCGAGACCACCATCGCCAAGATGCGGGTCTTCCGCGTGCCGGACTTCCTTGGAGCCGCCCTCATGCTCGGTCTGCTCGGGACCTTGCTGCTCTTCGTGTCGCGGAGCCTCTAGATGGGCAACCTGGCCTTCGATATCGCCCATTTGCTCGCTGGCGGCCTGGTGCTGGTCAGCCTGATGCTGCTGTATCAGGACCGTCTCTACGCGCTTCTCAACGTGTTCGCCCTGCAGGCGACCGTACTCGCCTTGTCGGTTGCCTGGCAGGCCTGGGTCCAGGGTGCCCCGCATCTCTACATCACCGCGATGATCGCACTTATCGTCAAAGCGATCGTGATCCCGGTCGCGCTGCATAGGATCATCGCCCGGCTCGGCATCCACCGCGAGATCGAGAACGTCGTCAGCATCGGCCCCACCATGCTGGCGGGCATCGGACTTGTCGCCCTGTCCATGGTGGTCATGCTGAAGGTGACGGCCGACGCCGACCCGCTCGCGCGGGAAGACCTGGCCTTTGCCCTATCCGTCATCTTGCTCGGCCTGCTGATGATGGTGACGCGCCGCAATGCGGTCAGTCAGGTCGTCGGCTTCATGTCGCTGGAGAACGGACTGATCCTCGCCGCGACCGGCGCCAAGGGCATGCCGTTGGTGGTCGAGATCAGCGTGGCCTTTTCCGTTCTCGTCGCCTTCATCGTCATCGGCATCTTCCTGTTTCGCATTCGCGAACGCTTCGACACCGTCGATGTCCACGCGCTCGATCGCTTCCGCKGGGACCAGCGATGAACCCGGTTCCGGTCGACGGCGTCACCCTGATCCTGGTCGTTCCCGCCGCGACGGCCGTCTTGCTCGCGCTGTYGCCAGGCTATCGCCTGTCGGCGCGGCTCAACATGCTCTCGGCCTTCCTGACCCTCCTCGCGGCGCTGTCCCTGTTCGCGTCGAAGCCCGAGCCCGGTCCCTACATCCTGGTCGACGATCTCAACATCGTCTTCGTCGTTCTCAACACTTTCGTCGGCTTCACCACCAGCGTCTTCAGCGCCAGTTACATCGCCCACGAGTTGGAGACGGAGCGGCTCACCCCGGCTCATTTGCGCTTCTACCACGCCATGTATCAGGCCCTGCTGTTCGCCATGAACCTGGCGCTGGTGGCCAATAATATCGGCCTGATGTGGGTGGCGATCGAGATGGCGACGCTCATCACGGTAATCATGGTCGGCATTTACCGCACCGACGCCGCGATCGAGGCGGCCTGGAAATACTTCATCCTCGGCAGCGTCGACATCGCGCTCGCGCTCTTCGGGACGATCCTCGTCTATATGGCCGCCCGCCCCGTGGTCGGCGAAGGTCTCGACGGCATGGTTTGGAGCGTGCTGATCCAACGCGTCTCTACCTTCGATCCCGCGCTGCTCAACCTCGCCTTCGTTTTCCTGCTGCTCGGCTACGGCACCAAAGTGGGCCTGGCACCATTGCACGCCTGGCTGCCGGATGCCCATGCCGAGGGTCCGACGCCGATTTCAGCCGTGCTTTCCGGCCTGCTGCTCAATGTCGCGCTCTATGCCGTCCTGCGTTTCAAGCTGCTGCTCGCGGCCAATCCGGCGGCGCTGACGCCCGGACCGTTGATGGTCACGCTGGGCCTGATCTCGCTCGTGTTCGCGGGCTTCATGCTCTATCGCCGCCGCGACATCAAACGGATGTTCGCCTATTCGTCGATCGAGCACATGGGCATCATCGTGTTCGCATTCGGCATGGGCGGGCCGCTGGCCAATTTCGCAGGCCTTCTGCACATGACGATGCACAGCCTGACAAAATCGGCGATCTTTTTCGCCGTTGGCCATATTGCCCAAGCCAAGGGCACGCAGAAGATCGCCGACATCAGCGGCCTGACGGTGACCCACCCTCTCCTCGGCTGGGGCCTCGTCGTCGGTGTCGTCGCCATCGCCGGAATGCCCCCGCTCGGCATTTTCATGAGCGAGTTCCTGGTGGTCAGCTCGACCTTCGCCCGCGAGCCCTTGCTTGCGTTGCCGCTGGTCGTGGGATTGCTCGTCGCTTTCGGCGCCCTTCTGCTGCGGGTGCATGGGCTGGCATTCGGCGAGCCCACTGGCAGCAGCGAGCCGGTGCAGGCATCCTATCTGCCGATGATAGGACATCTCGGCCTCGTCCTGATGGCGGGCATCTACCTGCCGCCACCGCTCGTCGCTTGGTTCCGGCACGTCGCAAGCTTGCTCGGATAGGATGGGAGGACTGAGCGGATGCCGACGCTGCTCGACATGGTCGCGACCGGCCGCCTGATCGAAGCGCATCGACCATGCCCGCGGGTCGTGGTGAGCCAATCCCTCTGGCAGACCGTGATGTTGTGGCTTGCCCAAGGGCATTGCACCTTGCTCGGGCTTTGGGGGGAGGCCGAAGCGGTTCACATGGCCCTCCTCGACGAGGACGGAGGAAGCGTCGTTGTTGTCACGATGCCGCTGACCGAGGGACCGGTCCCCTCGGTCAGCCAGGTCCATCCTCCGGCCCTCCGCCTGGAGCGCACGCTCCGGGATCTGTTCGGGATCGAGCCGGCGGGGCTGCCGGATGCACGGCCCTGGCTCGATCATGGTCGGTGGGAGCTGCGCAAGCCATTGGCTCACCATACCGAAGCAGCCGGAGAGCCGGCAGCCTATCCATTCCTCGGCGCGGAAGGCGAAGGCTTGCATCAGATTCCGGTCGGCCCGGTGCACGCAGGCATCATCGAGCCGGGCCATTTTCGCTTCACCGCCAATGGCGAGACGGTGGTGCGGCTCGAGGAGCGGCTGGGTTACACCCACAAGGGCATCGAGTCGCTGATGGCGGGCGCCTCCATCGAACAGGCCGCGCGCCTCGCCGGCCGCACCTCGGGCGACAGCACGGTCGCCTATGCGTTCGCATTCGCCCGGGCCGTCGAAACGGCGCTTGGCGTCGACGTGCCGCCGCGCGCCGTCTGGCTGCGGGCCCTGATGGCCGAGCTCGAGCGTCTCGCCAATCATTTCGGAGATATCGGCGCGATCTGCAACGACGCCGCCTTCGCGCTCCTGCATGCCCATACCAGCGTCCTGCGCGAGCGCGTGCTGCGGACCGCGGCTGCCTGCTTCGGGCACCGCCTGATGATGGACTGCATCGTGCCCGGCGGCAGCGCTGCAGATCTCACTGCGGAGGGCGCCGGGCAAATCCGCGAATTGGCCGGTATCGCCGGGAAGGCCTTTCCGGCGCTGGTCGAGCTCTATGACAATACCGCCTCGCTTCAGGACAGGACGGTCGGAACCGGGTTTCTCAGCCCGACGCTGGCCCGGCACTATGGTTGCGGAGGCTATGTCGGTCGGGCATCCGGGCGGAACTTCGATGCCCGCCGCGACCTCGCCTATGCGCCCTATGACAGTTTGCGCTTCGATGTTCCCGTGCGCGGCGATGGCGATGTCAATGCACGGGTCTGGATCCGCATCCAGGAGGTCCTGCAGAGCCTCGCACTGATCGAGCAGATTCTCGACGCCTTACCGGCGGGCGGCGAGCTGCGCGCGCCTTTGGGAGCGACGGGCAAGCCTGCCGAGGGTCTGGCGCTGGTCGAAGGGTTCCGTGGCGATGTTCTCGCCTGGCTGCGCCTGCGGGCCGACGGGAGCGTCGACCGCTGCCATTTGCGCGATCCGTCCTGGTTCCAGTGGCCTGTGCTGGAGGCGGCGATCGAGGGCAACATCGTCGCCGATTTCCCCCTCTGCAACAAATCGTTCAACTGCTCCTATTCCGGGCACGACCTCTAGGTAGGCGCCATGCGGAAGATCCTGTTCGAAAGCCTCGTCAAGGCCCCGCTCACCGAACCCATCCGCAGCGAGGCCGACGCCGAGATCGCCGCGCTCGCAGCCCAGCTCGACCACGCCACCCGAACCAGGCTCGGCCACAGCCTGTCCATCCGGCAGGTCGATGCCGGCTCGTGCAATGGCTGCGAACTTGAGATCCATGCCCTCGGCAACGCCTTCTACGATCTGGAGCGTTTTGGATTGAGGTTCGTCGCCTCGCCGCGGCATGCCGACGTCCTGCTCGTGACCGGGCCCGTCACCAGGAACATGAGCGAAGCTCTGCTGAGGACCTACCAAGCGACTCCCGCGCCCAAATGGGTCGTGGCCGCCGGAGCCTGCGCTTGCGATGGCGGCGTCTTCGCCAGCGGCTATGCCTGCCTCGGCGGCGTCTCGGCGGTCGTTCCGGTCGACCTGCGCATTCCCGGCTGCCCGCCGACCCCGGTCGCATTGCTCAAGGGGCTGCTTGCACTCATGGTGTACGGTAAGGCAGGCGCCTCGCTGTGACGCTCGCGGCCCGCCGCCAGAGCATGCTCTAAGCTATGAGAGTCGATCACGCTGCGTTTGGACGATTTAGTCCGAACGCAGCGTGATCGAGCGTAGCCGCGGGCGCCGGATGGACCAGCTCTGGAATTCCGCGGCGATGACCGCGGGAAAGGAGTCCTCATCCAGCTCGAGCCGACGCTCCGGCGCACACATGATGACGGCGTTGCGTTCCGGTTCTCCAACGGCTTCGTCGATGATCCAGCCATTCAGATCCGGTCCTGTCAGGTCGGCCGTGATCTGATCGGGCAGCGGATTCAGGTCGTGATCGACCAGGAGATTCATCGCAATTCGCCCGGAATGCGTCAGAGCACGGCGCAACGCCTGGCAGGTCTGGCGATCGAACGCGTCCCCGAACCGAAAGTCCATGCCGCCGACATCGATCGCGATGCCGTCGAAGCAGCCAGTCGTTCCGCCGAGAAAGTCCTTGAAATCGGCTACGACGCAGCGAACCCCGGGCGGCATCCAGAAATACTCCTGCGCGAGCCTGAAGCTGAGCGGATTATGGTCGACGGTCGTGACCGTCTTTCCCTGCCGGTGCAGCATCGTCGCGAGCGTGCCGCCGGCGCATCCGAGCAACAGCACATTCGTCGCCGGCCGAAGAAAATTGCTCATCAGGTGAACATAGGTGAAACAGCTTTCGCCGCTCGGCAGGGCATGGCTTTGGAATGCGTTGCCTTCGTAGTAGCGGCGGGCCCCGGTCGCCTTGTCCTCTATGATGCAAATCGTACCATGCGCCCCGTCGAAATAGCCCAACGTCCGCATTGCCCAGTCCCGTTGCGAGGGCTCCCATTCGGATGCCCGCGAACTGCACCCGGCATCAATAGTGATGCCTCGAACATCACAAATCACCATCAGGATAGCGATCCTGATGGTGGAATGCCAATCCAGATCATTGCCAACGATGCGGCTCGGACATGTCCAGGGCCAGCGGATCGGAGGCTGCGGCCGAGATCACCMACGAGGATCGTCGGCCTTGGACGTCACGCGTCGCCTGCCGATGAAATCCGCTAGCATCGGCACTCCCGCCAGCAGCAGGAGCAGGATCGCCAACGGAATCGTCGTGACGAAACCAAGGTGATTGAAGCCGAGGGCGCCCACAACGCCACCGACGAAGAACGAACCGAGCAACGAACCGAGCAAGCGTAGCTTCGCGCGATCGGCCAGGACGCGGCCGTCAGCAGGGCCGGATGTCCTGTTCCAATAAAACAGCTTCCCCAACTCGATGCCGATATCCGTGACCACGCCCGTCATGTGCGTCGTACGCATGCGGGCGCGCGAGATCTTGGTGATGATCGCGTTCTGCAGCCCCATGATGAAGCAAAGGAGCGGCACGGCGACAAACAGGAAAAACGGCACATGGTCGCGGACACTGCCGATGAGGCCGAAGCTCAGAAGCAGCCCCGCCTCGAACAGGAGCGGGAAGGCATATTGGCCGCCGGCATGATGCCGCCGGCCCCAGTTGATCAAAACCGCCGAGCAGGCCGCGCCGATGACGAACGACAGGAAGGCGCCGATGCCGCCAAGCACGAGACCGACGCCACCCAGGGCAAGATTATCTGCCATGGACGAGATCATGCCGGACATATGAGAGGTGTACTGGCCCACGGCGAGAAAGCCGCCCGCATTCACGGCGCCAGCGACGAAACACAGCGCCAGTCCAAGCTGGGCGTCTGTTGTGTCATTGCGTTCGGAACCGACCACATCTCGCAAATGCTCGATCAATCGCGATGCCGAAGGGCGTCTTGAATCCGCTTTCAAATGAACATTCATCGACGAGCCGACGGCCCCTGCGCTCATGGAGAAAATTGGAATAAGCATATTGTGGGCCACTTCGCCAAGAAACGCGTGCCACCACTTTGTTGCGGAGCGCCCTTATTTTGGGCCCCTGCCACACCGATATGCTGTTCATTGGGAGCAGCCTCGTGCGGCACGCGTGACGCCCACGCCTCTACTCGCGCTTTGCTGCCGCGGGGGAGGATGCAATGTACCAACACATTCTGGTTCCCACAGACGGTTCGCCCTTGTCGGCCGAAGCTGTCGATCGGGCCATACAACTCGCCAAATCCCTTAAGGCTCGACTGACGTTCCTGACTGTCACGCAGCCCTTTCACGTATTCGCTGCTGCACCCGGCATGTGACCGCAACGCTGGCAGAATATCGGGAGAGCACCAAAGCGCGAGCGCAGCAATATCTCGCAGCGGCCGGCCCAGGACAAGGCCGCGACCGCGGATGTGCCCAGCGATGCTCTCCAGGTGGAGAACGAGCACCCTTATCAGGCGATTATCGACACCGCGGCCAAGCGAGGTTGCGACCTGATCGCCATGCCTCGCACGGCCGTCGCGGCATCGCCGCGATCGTGCTCGGCAGCGAGACGGTGAAGGTCCTGACCCATTCCAAGATCCCGGTGCTCGTCTATCGCTGAGGCCCGGCCTCAGCTCAAGTGTCCGCCGTCCGCGCCCTTGAGACCATTTAGGGGTTTTCGGGCAGGGAGGATTTCTGGATCATCGCAGCCATTTTGGAGCGAAGATGAGACAGAAATCCGGGCCGAAGAAAGCGCCGGCAGAGCAGGGCGTGAAGGACATTCGGCGCGCGACGTGCCGACAGTTCTCGGCCGAAGAGAAGATCGGTATCGTGCTGGAAGGCTGCGCTGGAGAGCATTGCCGAGCCGTGCCGGTGCGAGGGGATCGCCTCGTCGATGTATTGCTGGCAAGCGGCGCCAGGCGGCTTGTCGAGGACGGCCGCCCGGTTGATCGGCGCAACCGGTTGTTCCAGGTGGAAGCGGTGGCAGAGTCAGGTTTCCGGCAGCAATCCAACTTCCGCATATGGCGCACGGCCGACGGGTAGCCGAAGTGCGAGCGCAACGGCCGGGTCGGGTGGATAGCCGAAGTTCGCCAGTGCCGCGCCCCAGGACCGGATGCGCCATAGGACTAACCCGCTCTCGCGGGAGGGCGCTGCAGCGTAGTCCGCGGCGAGATTTCGCATGCGCTGCATCCGAGGATTTCGGGGTCGTTCCCCCTGATCCTTGGAGGCCTCCATGACCGATCCCGTCACCGTCAGCCCGCTGCGCCAGCGGATGATCGAGGACATGACGATCCGCCAGTTCGGCGAGCACACGCAGCGCGACTATGTCCGGCAGGTCCGCGCGTTCACGGCCTTCCTCGGCTGCTCGCCCGACCGGGCCGAGCCAGAAGATCTGCGTCGCTACCAGCTGCACCTGGCGTCGTTGGACGCGAGCTATGCCCGGATGAATCAGGCCTGCATGGCGCTGCGATTCTTTTTCCACGTCACGCTCGGCCGGGCCGGCTTCGGTGACCGCATCGCGCGGATCCCGACGCCGGAGCGGCTGCCGGTGGTGCTGAGCACCGAGGAGGTCGCGCTTCTGCTGGCCCACGCGCGCAGCCTGAAGGACCAGGCGGCGCTCAGCATCGCCTATGGCTGCGGCCTGCGCGCCTCCGAGATCGCCCACCTCAAGGTCGCCGACATCGACAGCGCCCGCATGCTGATCCGGGTCGAGCAGGGCAAGGGCCGCAAGGACCGCTATGTCATGCTGGCGCCCGACCTGCTCGATCTGCTGCGGCAATGGTGGCGGATGAAGCGGCCGCGCGGCTGGCTCTTCCCCGGTCAGCAGCCGGGCCAGCCGGTCACGACGCGCCAGCTCAACCGGGCCTGCCATGCCGCGGCCGAGGCGGCGAAGCTCGACAAGCGCGTGTCCATGCACACGCTGCGGCACAGCTTCGCGACGCATCTGCTGGAACGGAAGACCGATATCCGGGTGATCCAGGTCCTGCTCGGCCCCAGGAAGCTCGACACCACCGCTCAGGACGCTGCGCGAGGTCGAAAGCCCGCTCGCCCTGCTGGCGCCGCCGCCACCGCCGTAACGGTCCGCGCCTCATGGCGCGGCCCCCATTGGAGGTCGCGGATATCCTGAACCGGCATGGCGACGCCTTCCTCGCGCGCCATCGTCTCAGCCGCGGCCAGCTCAAGGTGATCGGGGTGATCCGGGCCTGCCGGACGGCTGCGCTCGGCGGCCATGTCATGCGCTGCGGCGCCTGCGATCACGCGACGATCGCCTACAACTCCTTGTATGGGGATTTTTCTGTCAAGCTTTCCGCATGCCTTTCTAACCTCCAGACTGTCTGGGCCTCGACCGGGCGTACTGCGAACAATTCGAGGGGAGCCTGCCATCAGGCGCAAAGCATTGCGCCGCGACCTTGTATTCGGTTGGATCCGCAACGGGTCCGGACCATGAAGCAGTCAATGGCTTCGGCAGCAAGGCTCCGAGGCGGCGGGCCCATTCTGCCGACGGCATTGGAGCCATGGAGTTGTTCGGGTCACCGCCACCTCGAATCGCTACACCTGGTTCGGCGCGACAGTCGACCTGTCACGCGAGGACCAAGCCGTGTGTTTAGGGCGTTTGTCGCAACACGACGCCCGCTGGGACTTCACCGATGGTGACCATGCGCCACAGTGCAATGAGAAGTTTGCGAGCAAGTGCCACGATCATTGTTGTTTTACGCGCGCCCTTCGGGCCATCGGTCCGCGCCCGGTACCATTGCGCAAGCGCGCTTTCCTTCTGGAATCTCAACAACCGCCACGCGAGTTGGATCAAGCCGCGGCGCACGCGGGCATTGCCCGCTTTGGCCAATCCCTTCTCCCGTCGTCGCTTGCCACTCTCGTCGGGCGAGCCCGTAAGGCCAACGTAACGGGCCACGGCCCGTCGGTCTCGAAGGTTTCGAGACAAGACCTCCTGAACCAACATGTCCGCCGTTTCCAGGCCGACGCCGACGACGCGGGCCAACAGGCGCACCATGGCGTGTGGCCCCGCTGCCGGTGCTTGTTCCAGGCGCACGAGGCGGGCCTGTTCGATCACATCGATTTGTTCTCGCACCACCGCGAGCCGGACCATGTCGCGTCGGATCTCGTCGCGCGTGTTCGGTGGGATCGGCACGCCCTCCGGCGTGCGTAAAGCGTCGAGCCGTTGCGGCGCCTTTCGCAATGTCGGCTTGAATCCGCGGATGCCGAGCCGGGCTAGGGCCGCCTTCATCCGGTTGACGATCCGTGTGCGCTCACCGACCAGGCTTTCCCGTTCGCGGCTAGGACGCTTGGCATCCTCTTGCTCGAGGGTTGGGATCGCTACCATCCGGCAGTGCCCGCGCTCGCCGCGTAGCCATCCCAGGAACACACGCATGAGCATTGCCGTGTCCAGCCGATCGGTCTTCGCTCGGCGATGCTCGCGTGACACGGCGACGCTGGTCGAATGAACAACGTGCACCTCGATGTCGCGAGCCTGCAGCCATCGCGCCAGCCAAAACCCGTCGCGTCCCGCCTCAAAGGCGACGGTAATCTGCCAATCGTCCTGCCTGCCCGCACAGCCTCTACCCGCCAACGCTCCAGCAGCCGCAGGAGTGCGATCGGATCGGGCTCCTGCTTCTTCAGGGGTTCGCGCTCAACACCAGGAATCAAGCCAGCCACGAGCCAGCTGGCCTCGCTCAGCTCAATGACCGCTGTCAGAGTGGTATTCTGATCAAAAGGAGCAAGGGAACGGCTCAGATCACTTATTGGGGTCATGGGCACATCCATTCGTTTCTGGCAACGACGGTGGCACCATTTCACGCCTTCGCCGCTCTCCCCATAGCTTCTGCCGCAACCGCCGCTGCCCGCGCTGCCAGGGCGCGGCGGCGAAGGACTGGCTCGCGCACCGGCAGGCCGATCTGCTGCCCGTGCCCTACTACCATCTCGTCTTCACCCTGCCGGCGCCGATCGCCGCCATCGCCTTCCAGAACAAGGCCACCGTCTATGGCCTGCTGTTCAGGGCCGCGGCCGAGACGCTCACCAGCATCGCCGCTGCCCCGAAGCATCTCGGCGCCCGCATCGGCTTCACCTCAGTGCTGCACACCTGGGGATCGGCGATGACCCACCATCCCCAGCTCCACATCATCGCGCCCGGCGGCGGCCTCAGCGCCGACGGCGCGGGCTGGATCGCTTGCAGGCCCGGCTTCTTTCTGCCGTGCGCGTGCTCTCGCGGCTGTTCCGACGGCTCTTCCTCGAAGGGCTCGTTGACCTGCACGCAGCCGGGCGGCTCGCCTGCCATGGCGAGCTCGTCCCCTTTGCTGAAGCCAATGCCTTCGCCGCTCTGCTGGCGCCGCTGCGCCGCGCCGACTGGGTCGTCTACGCCAAGCGTCCCTTTGGCGGTCCCGATGCCGTCCTGGCCTATCTCGCCCGCTACACCCACCGCGTCGCCATCGCCAACAGCCGCCTCGTCGCCATGGATTGGCGCGGGGTCAGGTTCCGCTGGAAGGACTATCGCGCCCGCTCGTCCGGCAAGGCCTGGATCAGGACCATGACGCTGGCGGCGCACGAGTTCATCCGCCGCTTCCTGCTCCATGTCCTGCCCGACGGCTTCCACCGCATCCGCCACTACGGCCTGCTCGCATCCAGCCGGCGGGCCCCCACGATCGCCCACGTCCGGCAGATCATCGCGGCGCAGGCGCCGATCAGCCCCGTTGAAGCCGACAATGCAGAGGCTCGCGCCGAGCAGAACGATCCCCGCGGTGAAGACCCTCCGCCGTGCCCATGCTGCAGCGGCCGCATGATCCTCGTCGAGCGCTTCGCTCCGGGTTCTGCCCCGCACACCATCCTCGCCGTCAGGATCGACACATCATGACGACGGCTCGGGGGCTCCATCTCGACAGAACAGGGCCGGTCTCGGGCAGAGAGCGGGCGACCCTGCGCGGCCCGACGGCGCAGACAGAGCTCGCGTCCGTCCCGGATCGACCCTGCGCCCAGAAAAAAACCGGCTCCCCGCGCCCCGACCGGCGCGTCCCATGCCAGCCGGCTCCCGCGCGCAAGCCCTCAATCCAGGCCGCGCGGCGAAATCCCCATAGCACCGGCCGACGCGGGCTCCGTCGCCTTTTGCTGGGCAGCCAGACCTCCGAGGCAGTTCGGTACCCGTTCTAGTGGTCATGTAGTGCAGATGCGGCGAAGGCAGCAGGGAGCGATTGATCGTATCGGCTGAATGTCCAAACGCATTTGCACTACGCCGCGCTGCATTTCAGGTCGGGGGCCGGGAAACGTCCGCAGCCCACCCGACAAAGGCATTCGCTGTGACCGATTATCGTTTGCGCAGCGTCATGCCGATATGACGCGAGCCTGGTCCGGTCCGACGATCGCGAGACTGATCGATCCGTCTCGCGATCGGACGAAATTAGTGGATGAACTGTTCGCGCGCTCTGCGCAGCGTCTCGCCACCGACCCAAGAAAGCACGAGCCTACATGGCCGTCGCACTTCTTGCCAAGGCGCCTTGATTTTCCGATGTCGGCGCGGCCTCGGAGGCTTACCAAAGCCTAGCCTCGTCTTGTCGGCAGCATCCGATCTGTTGCTGGAGATCGTCGAACAGGCTCAATTCGAGCTGCTGCTCCACGGTTGACGCGAAGTGTGACGGGACCGTTCGCGAAGAGTGCGACAACAAGCGCCGAAGAGCCTGAAAGAAAACCGCATCGCTGCACGGTGCAGCAAGATTGTCGAGAGCGGCGAGGAAACGCTCGTAGCGTGCCCGATAGATCGCGTGCCCTGGTTTCGGCGGTAACGAGCATTCTGGCAGAGGGACCCGGATTTCGAAATGTGGCAAGGCCGCCGGAGGCGGAGTATCGGGATGGCTTTTCTCCGCCGCGAGCCCTACGGCGATTTTGTCCTTCAGATGACGGACCGTCCGGACGGAGATGCCGAGAATTCGCCCGAGCTTTTGCAAACTCAGGCGTTGGCCGCTCGACATCAGCAGGTAAAGCCCCTGCAACCAGACATGGAGCGGGACGTGGCTGTTGTGAAAGATCGTGCCGTGCTTCACCGAGAAAGGCTTTCGGCAATGATAGCATTTCCACGTGCCAATTGAACTGCTTGGCCCGCTGAGGCGTCCGAGGCGGGACCTTTCCCCACAATGCGGRCAAACCGGTCCATCGCGCCAGTTCAAGACCTCCAGAGCGCGAAAGGCGGCCCGTTCGTCGTGCAAGCGGATAGCGTCCGGCATGGCGAGCCTCTGGAGCGCGGCAGGATGTCCCTGGCTCGCCTGAGYCGAGCGGCGAACGCCGGCTCAGGCAGGCTTCATGACAGGGCCAGGCCGCAGCTTTCTGGGTACCCGTCCAGCCCGACACACACCGGGCGCCGCCCCCGGTGCAGGCATCCATGCTCTTGCAGGCGAGCGTCGACAGGCCGGGGCCGATGAGGGATTCAAACACCCATCGCGGTTGGTCACTTTGAGTTAAATCAAAATGCGCTGACTTTTGGGAGGAAGCTGAGGAGGTTGGCTGGCACCGGCTGCTCCTGATGAAGAAACCATCGTGATCGAACTTTCGAAGCAGCGCGTGGTCGCTAACAACCAGTTCTTGAAGATCCAAACCCGAGCGAGTTCCCACGCCAGGATTGTCTCCGAAACGGAGAGGCTGATCCAGCAGCGTGCAGACAACATGCTCAGGCATCACGGACTGCGGATGGCCAAGCAGGCTTCTGACAGGCAGGGAGCGCTCGCGGCGCAGGTCAGCATGAAAGGACGCCCGAGGCCCGGCTTCAAGTAGCACCGGACTACATTTGCCATCCACAACCGTAACGAGAGCCCAAGGCTGATTTTAGGCACCTTGCACCAGATCGTTTTGCTAGGTCGCGCCGCACCACCCTGCAGGCTGATATACGAAAGCCTGCCGGATCGCACGGACGAACCCGACTGGGCGCGCCGACGGTCAAACTCCGGCACTTGGCTATTGCTGCGTTCGCCTCAGTAACGCGGCGTCGTAACCGAGCATCTTTGCTCTGCCCACGAGAGCAGAATATTGCTGCGGAGTGACAACGGGGCTTCGCGTCAAGATCCAGAGATAGCGCCCAGACGGTTCGCCAACGATCGACCAGGAATAATCTGGCGCCCTGTCGAGAACCCAATAGTCGCCTTCGAATGGCCAGAAGAATGTGACCTTCAGCTTCGCACCGTTGGATCCCTCGACCACGCGGGCGGATGCTTCCGCTGTTTTCAGACCACCAGATGGATTGCCCTGCCGGCAGGAGTTGATGACAGAAACCGCCCCGTCCGCCTTGAGCGCGTATTGGGCTGAAACGGCTTCGCAGCCCTCCTGAAAACTTGCTTCATAGCGCGCCTGTTCATACCACTTGCCTAGATAGCGGGTCAGTTCGACCCGCTTGCTCGGCTGGGGCACGTTTGCGTTCCCAACTGGCCGGTTTTCCAGGGGAAGGCACGCCCCAGAGAGTGTTCCGATTCCAACGGCAAGCAGGAGCGAGAGCGGTTTCATTGCTAGTCCTCATAGGAGGGCGCTGGCCCAACGCCGGACGGATCTGGCTGTTCCGCTCCTTACCTGCTAGCAGAACGGCTTCCGGATACGCACCGTCGCCTTACCACGAAGGCCGAATGTGCCGGTCGGCACAGCACCTTCGGAGCCGCCATCAGGCTCGGCGCAGGGCCACCAAGTTCACGTCGATCCTTTGTGCGCGGAAGCCTGCCTCGCAATAGCAGAGGTAGAATTCCCACAGGCGCCGGAAAGCTTCGTCGAAGCCGAGATGAGCGATCTCGCTCCAGCGCTCCTGAAAGCGCCGGCACCACTCCTTCAGGGTCAAGGCGTAGCTTTCGCCGAAATCGAGCTGCTCGACCACGGCGAGAGCGGCAGCCTCGGCACTATTCTTCAGCACCGGGACCGACGGCAGGCTGCCTCCGGGGAAGATGTAGCGCTGGATGAAATCGGTGCCCTGCTGGTAGCTTTCGAACAACGCATCGTCGATCGTGATCGCCTGCAGGACGACGCGACCGCCGGGTTTCAATGAGCGGTTCAGGGTATCGAAGTAAGACGGCCAATAGGCGCGGCCGACTGCCTCGATCATCTCGATCGAAACGATGCGGTCGAACTGCCCGGCGATGTCGCGATAGTCCCTGAGATCGATGGTAACGCGCTCGGACAGGCCTGCATCGGCCATGCGCTTTCGTGCGGCTTCGAGCTGTGCCGGCGACAGGGTGATGGCCGTCACGCGGCAGCCCTCGCGGGCCAGCCGCTCCGCCAGCGCACCCCAGCCGCAACCGATTTCGAGGACATGCTCGCCGCCCGAGAGGTCGAGCATGGCGACGATCCGATCGAGCCGGCGCTGCTGGGCGGCCTCGAGCGTCTCGGCCGGCGTCTCGTAGAGCGCCGAGGAATACATCATGCTGGCGTCGAGCCAGCGGGCGTAGAAGTCATTGCCGAGATCGTAATGCGCCGTGATGTTGCGGCGGCTGCCGCGGCGGGTATTGGCGTTGAGCACATGCCCCAGGCGGTTGAGCAGCCGCGCCGGCCAGGTGCCCGAGACGAGCCCCCCCAATGTCGCGTCGTTGCGCGCGCCGAGCTCGATCAAGRCCGTGAGGTCCGGCGTGTGAAGGTCGCCGTCGCGATAGGCTTCGGCCAGGCCGATATCGCCGTCGAGCAGAAGGCGGCGTATCGAGCGCCAGTTGTTCAGGATCATCGTCGCCTGCGGCCCGGGCAGACCAGGCGCGCTGCAGAGCCGTTCGCCCTCCGGCGTGAAGACCGTCAGGTGGCCGATGGCGATCCGGGRGAGCACGCGGCGCAGGAACCAGCGCGACAGGCCGATACGACCTGGCAGGGCGAGCGCCTCTTCGGGCATGCGAAAATGCTGTTCCGCGTCGGGCCGGCTCATGGCTTCATCGGTCCTTTCGCATGGGTAGTCACGGCTCTGCCGAGAGTGAAGGAGTGCTCGGGCGCCTCCGGATGGGGCCGCCAGGAAATCCGCTTCGCCAGCAGGCGCAGTGCGTGCCAGTGGATGGCCGCGGTGACCTTCAGCGTGAGCAGCGGATGGGTTGCGAGCAACCGCAGCAGGGCCGCGTCGCTCAGTTCCGTTCGCTTGCCGCTCAACACGGCGGTGATCAGGCGTCCCTCGGCGTCGCTCCCCTCGATGGCGACGGAGACGCGCTCTACCGGCGAGGTGACCGTAAAGGCGTAGCGCATGTCGAGATTCATGAACGGCGAGACGTGGAAGACTTTGTCGGCCTCCTGCCTGAGCGCGCCTTCCGAGATCTCGGCAGGCGCCACATAGCTATGGATCTCGCCGAAGGTGTTGTGCACCTCGTAGACGGTCGCGCAGAGGCTGCCGTCGCGGCGGTAGCAGAAATAGGTGCTGAGCGGATTGAACGCGTAGCCGAGGATGCGCGGCATGGTCAGCAGGCGGATCGGGCCGCCGTCATGCGCGATCCCGGCTTTGGTCAGGGTTTCCTCGATCTGGGGCCGCAGAGGCCGCCCGCTGCGATCCCCGTAATCCGCGTCGCGAAAGGCATAGAGATTGAAGCGGTTGCGCGAGAAGAAGCTGAGCTTCGCCGACAGCCGATCGATCTCGTCGAGATCGAGCAGCATCCAGAACACGCGATTGGCCAGCGCATGCGGGCGCGGCCGGAACCGATGATGCCTGACACGGCCGACATAGAGGGCGGATTGCAAGGTCATGCGGCCTGCTCCAACCGCGGCAGGATCGGAATGCGGCCGGATTCGTTGCGGACGCTCCATGGCCGGCGGACGCCGCCGAGCGCCTCGGCGACGGCAAGCCCCGCCTGCAGACCATCCTCGTGGAAGCCCGATCCGAAATAGGCGCCGCAGAACCAGCTTCGGCGCATGCCTTGCAAAGACCAGAGCCGTTCCTGCGCGTCGAGCGCCGCCGCGTCGAACAGCGGGTGTTCGTAGCTCTCCTCGTGGAGGATGGTCTCTTCGCGCAGCGTATCCGGCGGATTGAGCGTGACGAAGAAGGGCTGAACCTCCGGCAGGCGCTGGAGCCTGTTCATCCAGTAGGTGACCGCGCAGGCAGAATCCGGCTGCGCGCGATGACCGATATGGTTCCAGCTTGCCCAGGCGCGGCGGCGCTTCGGCATCAGTGTTTCATCACCATGCAGCACGGCGCGGTTGCGGCTGTAGCGGAAGGCGCCCAGCGCCTTGGCTTCAGTCGGGCTGGGATCGGCGAGCATGGCGAGCGTCTGATCGGCATGACAGGCAAAGACGACATGGTCGAAGGTTTCTGCCCACCCTTCGCCCGTCAGGACGACATCGTTGGCTTGGCGCAGGACCTGCCTGACCGGCGATCCGGCCCGGACTTCGCCCGAAAAGGCTGCCCGCAGTTTCTGCACATAGACGCTGCTGCCGCCTGTGATGGTGCGCCAGACCGGCCGGTCGCTGAGTTGGAGCAGCCCGTGATTGTGATGGAAGCGCAGGAAGGCGGCGGCCGGATAGGACAGGATCTCCCAGCAGGGAGCCGACCAGATCGCCGCCGCCATCGGCAGGAGATGATCGTCCCGGAAAGCGGCGCTGTACCCACCGGCTGCAAGATAGTCGCCGAGCGAGATATCAGCCGCGCGCCCCGCCAGCGCGTCCCTCGATGCGTTCCGGTAGAAGCGGGTAATGTCCTGCAGCATGGCCCAGAAGCGCGGGCGCACGAGATTGCTGCGCTGGGCGAACAGTCCTGCGACGCTGGTGCCACTATATTCAAGCCGCCCACCATCGAGCGACACGGCGAAGGACATCTCGGTCGGCTGCGTGGCGACGCGCAAATGGTCCATCAGCGCGATGAAGTTCGGATAGGTCGCCTCGTTGTAGACGATGAAACCGGTATCGACCGCCGTCTTGCCGCCGGCACCCGCAACGCGAACCGTGTTGGCGTGGCCGCCAAGGCGAGGCGCGGCCTCGAACAACACCACGTCATGCGCCTGCCCCAGCAGCCAGGCCGCCGAGAGACCGGAGATGCCGGCACCGATCACGGCGATCCGCATCGCCTTGCCCTGTGCCCGTTCCATCGTCGCTGCTTCATTGCTCATGACGGGTATACGCGGCACGGGCCGGACTGGATTTGCCGCCGCGCGCGCAAAAACGCGCCGGCCGAGTGACCCGTCAACGCACCTCCTGCGTAATCGAAGAAAGACCGAGACTTTCCGCGAGGGCGACGATGCTAATGAGCCGAATGAAGCGGGTGGTTACTTCGATCAGCGCCTACGCAGCGCATCCCGATCCGCGGGCCGCGATCGCCAATACCGTCGCGCTCGTGATCGTCTCCAACCAGCCATTCTATCCGCTCTATCTGGATTGGGCTGTCTCACCGGTCATTGCGCCTTCCTATGCCACCTTCCTCTCGACGCCCTTCTTCGTGGCGGTGCCAGCTGCCATGCGGCGCAGTGCCTTGCTCGGGCGATCGCTGCTTCTCGCCGCCGGCATCGGCAATACGTTGCTCTGCCGGGCCGCCTTTGGTCCGGGCTCAGGGGTCGAGGTCATCCTGTTTCCTTGCCTCATGCTGTCGCTGATGCTGTTTCGCCGCGCGGAGCGCCTCTTCGCTCTCGGCTTCGCGGGGCTGGCCTTCGTCGCCTATTTGCTGCCGGCCGCCTTCCTGGGGGCGCCGACACATCTGTACGGGCCCGACGAATACGCAGCCTTGCAGCGCCTGAATTTTCTGAGCGCTGCATCCCTGACCGCCCTGATCGGATGGCTGTTCGTCGGGCGTCTCGACAAATTCGCGCGCCGATGAAACCAGCGACACCCACGGAGCGTAGACGAGACGCATTCGCCGAAAGAACCTCATCATGACGCGCCTTCCGCTTGTCCTCGCCCTCGTCGCTTTTTCTGCCCACAGCGTTGCCGCAAGCGATCTCGACGGGACATGGTTGCGCGACGACGGCAATGCACGCGTGCGGATCGCGCCCTGCGGCGACAAGATCTGCGCCACCAATCTCTGGATCGGCGACCCCAGCAAGGGCGAGGCGGCCGGCGACAAGCTCGTCATGACGCTGGCCCGCCAGCCCGACGGGACCTTCTCCGGCAACGCCTACGACCCCAAGCGCGACTGGACCTACTCGATGACAATCACGGCGACACCGAGTGCGCTGACCACGCGCGGCTGCATCGTCGGGCGCCTGATCTGCCGTGACGTGAACTGGAAGGCCGTGGAGTGATGACGCCCGATCTCGTCCCGGTGATCCAGTGCGGAGCCGGCCGCGTATCTCGTATATGGTTCCCGCACTCGCCCTGACCGTCGACGGCATGCGCAACGCGGGAGCTGTCGCGCAAGGAGGTCGGTTTATCGTCTTGTTCGACCCCAACAGTCTGATTGCCGCCATTGCTCGCTCGGGCGACCGGGCGGCCTTTTCTGCGCTGTTCGACCATTTCGCGCCACGCGTGAAGGGATTGCTGATGCGCGGCGGCGCCCCTGCCGAGCTAGCAGAGGAGGTCGCGCAGGAAACGCTCTTGGCCGTCTGGCGCAAGGCAGCCCTGTTCGATCCGGCGAAGGCCAGCGCCTCGACCTGGATCGCAACGATCGCGCGCAACCTGCGCATCGACATCGCCCGCCGTGAGACCCGTTCGCGGCTGTCGCAAGTTTACGAGATCTTGGATGAAGAAGCCCCAGAACAACCCGATGCGATGCTCTCCGGCGCCGAACGCGATGCGCGCGTGCGGGCCGCGATGACCCAGCTTTCACCCGACCAGTACCGCGTCGTCGAACTCGCCTTCATAGAAGGCTTCAGTCATCAGGATGTCGCCAATCGCCTCGCCATCCCGCTGGGCACGGTGAAATCCCGCTTGCGCCTGGCACTGTCGCACCTGCGCGGCCGGCTGGAGGATCTGCGATGAGCATCTTGCATCGCCCGTCCGACGAGACGCTTGCCGCCTTCGCAGCGGGACAGCTCGACGAAGGCCTGGCGGTCGTCGTCGCCTGCCATATCGAGGCAAACCAGGAGAGCCGGCGGCGCCTGCGCGAGATCCAGGCCGTACAAGGCGCGCTGCTGGATGCAGTCGAGCCAGTCGCAATGGGTTCCGGCCCAAGTCCTGCGGCCATTGCGGCACGACCCGAGGCAGCGTCGGTTGCGGCCGCCCCGATGTCCGAAGCCGGGATGCCCAAGGTGCTGCGTCCCTATGGCCTCGGTCCCTGGCGCCCGATCGGCATCCGCATCGCCATGCGACGCGTCKAGGTTCCCGGAGCAGAAGCGCGCGTCTTCATGCTGCGCGCCGGGCCCGGAATCTCCCTGCCGCACCACAAGCATACCGGGTTCGAATGGACCACGATTCTCGCTGGCGCCTATGAGCATGAATATGGGCGCTACGCAGCCGGCGATTTCGACKAGGCCGATGCCGAGCATGACCATACGCCGCGGGTCGATCCCGTCGAGGGCTGCACCTGCATCGTCGCGATGACCGGGAGCGTGCAGTTGCAGGGATGGCTCGGCCAGCTGCTGCAACCGCTGGTGCGGTTTTGACGATCGCGTCCTTCGCAGCAGCTCTGGTCTTCGTGGCCGTGGCCATGTCGGCCTTCATGGCCTTGGCTACACTGGTCGAGCGCCGCACCGGCAATTCCGGCTGGATTGACGTGGTCTGGACTTTCGGGCTGGGCCTGACGGGTATCGCCGGCGCTTTGCTGCCTTTCGGGGCGGGGCCAATGTCACGACGCTGCGCCGTGGGGGGGCTCGCATTGGCCTGGGCGCTTCGGCTCGGCCTGCACATCGCGCGACGGACGGCCGGCATCACCGAAGATCCCCGCTATGCCAAGCTGAAGCGGGACTGGGGCAGCGCCGCACCACAACAACTGGCCCGGCTGCTGCAGATGCAGGCGCTGGTCAGCATTCCCCTGGGATTGGGGATCCTCCTCGCGGCACATAGCCCCGCGCCAGCGCTGGGCTGGCGAGATTTTGCTGGTGTCGCCGTGTTCGCCGCCGGCCTTGTAGGAGGCGCCATTGCCGATGCGCAATTGCGGGCCTTCGCGCGCTCGGGAGCGGGCGGCGTCTGCGACTCTGGCCTGTGGCGCTGGTCGCGGCATCCCAACTACTTCTTCGAGTGCCTGCTCTGGTGCTCCTATCCCGTGATCGCGCTCGCGACCGGCTACCCCTGGGGCTGGCTCGCCTTGCTGGCGCCGGCCTGCATCACGCTCCTGCTCACCCGCATCTCCGGCATACCGCCCCTGGAAGAGCACATGCTCGCCAAGCACGGCGAGGCCTATCGCGCATACCAGCATCGAACCAGAGCCCTGATCCCGCTGCCGCCGAAAGGAGCGACGTGATGACGATCATGCAGAAGCTTTCGACCTGGGGCGAAGGGCTGCCCGTTCCCGATGCCGTCAGCCGCATGGTGATCGGGTCGCTGGTCGGGCGCACGGCGCGCGCGCTGGCGGCGCAGTCGGCCGATGCCGCAGCCTTCGCCCGTGGCATGGCGGACTTTCCGATCGCCGTTCATACCGATGCCGCCAACGCGCAGCACTACGAGGTGCCGGCCGCCTTCTTCGATCAGGTGCTCGGTCCGCGGCGCAAGTATTCCTGCTGCTACTATGCCGATCCCGGCGATACGTTGGCCGCAGCAGAAGAGAAAGCGCTGGAACTGACCGCGGAACATGCCAGCCTGGCCGATGGCCAGGATATCCTCGAACTCGGCTGCGGCTGGGGCTCGCTGTCGCTGGGGATGGCGGAGCGCTATCCGCAGGCGCGGATCGTATCGGTCTCCAACTCGGCTTCGCAACGCGCCTATATCGAAGAGCAGGCGCAGCGCCGCCATCTCGGCAATCTCCGCGTCGTCACCGCCGACATGAACGAGTTCGAGACGGAGAAGCGTTTCGATCGCGTCGTCTCCGTCGAAATGTTCGAGCACATGGCGAACTGGCGCGAACTGCTCGGGCGCGTTCGTGGCTGGCTGAAGCCTGACGGTCGGCTCTTCATCCACGTCTTTGCCCACCGGCAGGGCTGCTACCGTTTCGACACCGCCGATACGGGCGACTGGATCGCGCAGCATTTTTTCACCGGCGGCCTAATGCCGAGCGCGACGCTCGCGCACCAATTCCCCGATCTCTTTACCGTGGAGGCCGAGTGGCGCTGGAGCGGCGAGCACTACCGCGCCACAGCCGAGGACTGGCTGGCGAATTTCGATCGCAATCTCGCGAAGATCGATCCGATCCTGCGCCAGACCTATGGCGAGGATGCGCCGCTCTGGCGCCGGCGCTGGCGGCTGTTCTTCCTGGCGACGAGCGGACTGTTCGGCCATGCCGGCGGCGACGCCTGGGGCGTCCATCACTACAGGTTGAGGGCGGCCTGACCGATTGGCCGGGCGGGGACTAGACCCAGCCCCAGCCAACAAGGCGCCGGACCACGATAAAGGCGACCCATGTGCACAGGCCGACGACGACCGTGCCATAGACKAGGTCGACGAGCGTGATCGTCAGCGTCCAGGGCCGCAGCGTAGCGTAGTTCGTCAGGTCGTAGGTCGCATAGGCCAGCAGGCCGATGAGCGCGCCATTGAGCAAGGCGGCGCTCGCGCTGCCGTCACGCAGCGCGGGCATCAGCGCGAAATCCACGACCCCTAGCGGAAAACCGAAATAGAACAGCGCCGCCGGCCAATAGCGCACCTGCTCGACGATCAGATCGCCGAGCGCAGGCCGGTAGAGCCTCGTTGTCATCGTGCCCAGCCAGATGGCGTCGCATATGCCGAAGGCGATGAGGAAGGCGACGTAACCGGCAACGAAGCGCATGGCAATCTCCCTGGTCTTGCGGGAGATACGCCGAGCGGGATGGCTTGGTTCAGTTCCGCTTGCGATCCTCGCCTATCGCCATGGAAATCCGTTCCGGGGGCGGAGCGTATAATAGGCGTTATCTCCTCGGCCCCAGGCGACCATGACGATCCGGATTATCCGACGCACCATCTTGCCGCTGCTTGCCGGACTTGCCTTGCCTGCCTGCGCAGCCCTGCGCAGCCCTGCGCCCCGGCGCCCTGACCGAAGGCGCGCGTGATGTGGCCTATGGCCCGCATCCCCGGCAGCGCATGGATATCTACGTGCCTTCCGGTGGCGGGAGAGCGCCGAAGCCGGTGGTGTTCTTCATCTATGGCGGGTCCTGGGCCAACGGGGCCAAGGAAACCTACTCCTTCGTGGGGGACGCGCTTTCGGCTCGCGGCTTTGTCACGGTGATCGCGGATTACCGCTTGGTCCCGGAGGTCCGCTTTCCGGTCTTCATCGAAGACGGCGCGCAGGCGCTGCGTTTCGTGCGAGACAACATCGCACACTTCGGCGGCGCCCCGGGGGCGATCCACCTGATGGGGCATTCGGCAGGCGCCTACAACGCGATGATGCTGACGCTGGACAAGCGTTATCTTGCCGCCGTGGGACTACGCGCCGGCGATATGCGGTCCATTGTCGGCCTCTCCGGGCCCTACGACTTTCTCCCGTTCGATATCGACGTGACGAAGGAAGCGTTTGGGAACGCGCGCGACCCCGCCCAGACTCAGCCTATCAACTTTACTAGGCGCGACGCACCGCCGGTCTTTCTCGCCACGGGATCGGAGGACACGACGGTGCTTCCGCGCAACAGCGAGCGCCTTGCGCTAGCGCTCCGAAAAGCGGGCGCGCGATCGGTGTCGCTTAAGATTTATCAGGGCCTCGGCCATGCCGGCGCAGCCATAGCGCTGTCTCGGATTCTGCAATGGCAAGCGCCGGTTCTCGACGACGTCGTCGCATTTCTTCAGGCCACTTGAGGTGGGGGGCTGGCGAGTTTTGCACCAGCAACGGTTCCACCCCGCGTTCCGCCCTGGAGCGCCGGGAAACGGACGTTCCAGATGTCGGCTAAGGGCCATCCTTCACCGTTTGGCGGTTTGCCGCGAACGTCTTACTTGGGTCGAGAGCGGGCCTTGAGCAGATCAATCGGGTATGTCCGCTTCCGGGCGATGGGCCAGAGTCGGCTATTGGCGCGTTCCGCCCCGAGGCGGGAGGGCGGTTCTGGCCAATTCCGGACTTTGACAGCGTCCGCTGTCGGGCGTCTTGGTTCATGAACCATCCGGTGTTAGCCAGTGGCCGTTAGCTATCCTTTAGGCCTTCGCCATTGGCGGCATTGTCCTCGCGGTAAATGTCGCACGTTCTCGTGAGAAGACGCGCGCTCTCCGTTGCGTGTCCGATGGTTCTGCAGCTTTCTCTCGGTGGGTCTGGAGCGCACCATTGGACTAAACCGCTCTCGCGGTAGGGCGCTGCGTCATCGTCGGTGCTGAGATTTCTCGGTTTGAAGCGCTGCATCCGAGGATTTGGCGGTCGTTCCCCCTGGTACTTGGAGGCTTCCATGACCGAGCCTGCTGTCAGCCCGCTGCGCCAGCGGAAGATCGAGAACATGACCATCCGCCGATTCGGTGAGCACACGCAGCGCGACTAAACTTCGCTCCCTGTTCCTTGATGTCACCGCATATGAAGGACTGCCCGGCGCGACCGATGACGTTGACCGCTACACCGGGCGCAGGGGTTTGATCGTCGTGCCCATGCAGCTGGCGAGCTCGTTGATATGCTCCTTCATCCACTGCTCGGTCATCAGCTCCAGCGGTACGCTGAAGGACACTGCCATGTTGGCTTCATGCGGATAGCGCCCGGCGAAGGGTAGGCCCAGCCCGCCCTGGCCCAAGAAATAATACCCCATATTGATGGCATAGCCGCGCTGCCGAGCCGCGGTCACCTGCGAGCGAACGACGGACGCATCCACCGGACGCTCCGAAGGATGCTTGATGTAGCGCTCCTCGTTCCAGGCGATGATCTGGTCGGAAGCCGCATCGTCCAGCAGCGCAAGCACCGCCAAGCTACCCGCACCCACACCCATGGGTACGCGCGCGCCGACCCCCATCGAAAACTGGTGCCGCTCGAAGCGGCTGATCATCTCGGCACAGACTGCATCCACGCCGGATTGCATCATCAGATAGACGGTGAAACCGGTGCGGCGCACAAATTCGGTCATCCCGGGCCGCATATTGTCGATCTGCGGCTCCAGCCGCGTCTGCCGGCGCGCCAGTGTCTCGACCGCTGGTCCGGAGCGGTAATGACCATAGCGGCTCCCGGGTTCAGCAAAGCCTTTTCGCAGGAGCGCGGTGAGCGTGCGATGCGTCGCCGATTTCGCGCTGCCTGCGTGCTCGGAGATTTCGGCAAGGCTCAGGCCTTCAGGCCCTGCTTGGGCGAGAATGAGGATGATGTCGAGCGCTCGCTCGGCATTGAGGGACGACTCGGATTGCTTCATAGCCAAAATGTAATTCCTAATATCGGAATTTCAATAAGTTCTTTGTGCCAAATAACGGAATACATTGACAGCGATTGAGGCGGTGGCCTAGCTTTCCGTTGGCTGGGCTCGGCGCCGCGCGAACCTGGAGAGTTCTACGCGCCGGCTCAACCGCTTCAGGGCCTTGCAGCAGGCCGTCCGGGGGGCTGGATGCTTTCATTTGCGCTAAAGCGCCTTGGCTTTGCCTTCGTAACGGTCTTCAACGTTCTGACCGTCGTCTTCCTGATCGTGCGCGTGCTTCCCGGAGATCCCGTCATGGTGATCCTCGGCGATCAGGCGAGCCCCGCCAGCGCGCAGGCGCTGCGCGAGAAGCTCGGCCTCGACAAGCCGCTTCTCGCGCAATACGGCGATTTTCTCCTTCAGGCGGCGCAGGGCAATCTCGGCAATTCGATGTCCTCCGGCCGGCCGGTCATGGAGGAAATCCTGGCCGTGCTGCCCTATACGATCGAGCTCACCATCGCCTCGCTCATGCTGGGCTGCCTGCTCGGCGTGCCCGCGGGTGTCTGGGCCGCCGTCCGACGCGGCCGGCTGCCCGACTACGCCTTGCGCCTCCTGTCGCTGCTGGGCCTGTCGATCCCGGCATTCGTGGGGGCAATTGTTCTCCTGATTGTCTTTGCCATCCAGCTAGGCTGGTTCCCCGTCATCAGCTCGGGCGGCGGCGATACCATAGGTGCACGCATCTGGCAGATGACGCTGCCGACCGTCGTGCTGGCGCTGATCATGATGGCGTACATCACGCGCGTAACCCGCTCGGCCATGCTCGAGGTACTGAACCAGGACTTCATCCGCACCGCCCGCGCCAAGGGCGCCAAGTCCGCCGCCGTGGTGTGGAGCCATGCGCTGGGCAACTGCATGATCCCGATCACCACCGTGGTGGGTCTATATCTCGGCGTGCTGATCGGCCACTCGGCGCTGACCGAGATCGTGTTCTCGCGGCCCGGGCTCGGCAAGCTGATCCTCACCGCGCTCTCCCAGCGTGACTACACGCTGCTGCAGGGCCTCATCGTCATCTACACGATGATCGTCGTGATCGTGAATCTGATCACTGACCTGACCTATGGCTTCTTCGATCCGAGGGTGCAGTACAAATGAGCAATCCTGCATCGGGGTCGACCACCGAAAGGCCGCGCTCGAGCGAAGTGCGTGCCTTCCTGTCGCGCCTGAGCTTCTCCACTTGGGTCGGCGTCGCAATCCTCGCGGCCCTCGTCCTCGCCTCCATTTTCGCGCCGTATCTCACCGGGCACTCGCCGGCCCGCCAGAGCATGATGGCTCAATTCGCCGAACCAGGCGGCCGCTATCCGCTCGGTGCCGATCAGCTTGGTCGCGATATCTGGTCCCGTCTGGTCTATGGCGCGCGCTACTCGCTCTATATCGCTGTGTTCTCAATCCTGACCGCGCTCGTGGTCGGCTCGCTGATCGGCATGATCGCGGGCTTTCGCGGCGGCAAGATTGATATCGTGCTGATGCAGGCCATGGATGTCATCATCGCCTTCCCGTCGCTGATCCTCGGCTTGGCCTTGGTGGCGTTGATGGGGGCGACGATGACCAACATCATCGTCGCCATTGCCTTCGGTGCGACGCCCTCCTTCGCCCGCATCGCGCGGGGCGCGGTCATCGCCCAGCGCGACCGGGAATATGTGCAGGCCAGCCGCGCCATGGGCTTTTCGGGCCCGCGCATCCTCCTGCGGCACATCCTGCCTGCGATCGTCCCCGAGATCATGGTCATGGCCTCGATGTGGATGGCGACGGCGGTGCGCACCGAGGCCTCTCTCGCCTTCGTCGGCCTCGGCCTGYCGCCTCCGACGCCAACCTGGGGTGGCATGGTACGCGACGGGCTCGACTCGATCCTGATCTCTTACCACCTCGCCCTCTTCCCAAGCCTCGCCATCCTCGTGCTGGTGCTCGCCTTTAACCTGATCGGCGACGGGCTGCGCGATGCCATCGATCCCCGCCTGAAGGATGCATCGTGATGCAGGGCGAACCTGTCCTCTCGGTCCGCGGCCTCAACGTCGCTTTCGGTAGCGCGGCGGTCGTCAAGGACCTGAGCTTCGAGATCGCACCGGGCAGCACTCTGGCCGTGGTTGGTGAATCGGGCTCCGGCAAGAGCGTGACCTCGCTCGCCATCATGGGCCTGCTGCCGGAACGCACGGGTCGCGCGAGCGGCTCGATCAAGCTCGCCGGCCGCGAACTGCTCACCCTCAGCGAGGCTGAAAAGCAGAAGATCCGCGGTGGGCAGGTCGGCATGATCTTCCAAGAGCCGATGACATCGCTCAACCCGGTGCAGCGCATAGGCGACCAAATCGGCGAGGCCATCCGCATTCATCGCGGCCTCAAGGGGGCGGCGCTGCGCGAGGCCGTGATGGACATGCTGCGCAAGGTCAGGATCCCGGATCCCGAGCGCCGCATCGACAACTATCCTCACACCTTCTCCGGCGGCATGCGTCAGCGCGTGATGATCGCCATGGCGCTGGCGACCAATCCCGGTCTCATCATCGCCGACGAGCCGACGACGGCGCTCGACGTGACGGTGCAGGCGCAGACGCTCGACCTGCTCAAGGACCTGCAGCGCGAGACGGGCACCTCAGTGCTCTTCATCACGCATGACATGGGCGTTGTGGCAGAAATGGCCGACCATGTGCTGGTCATGCGCCATGGCCGCTGCATAGAGTACGGCACGGTCGAGGAAGTCTTCTCGAATCCGAAGGACGCCTATACCCGCCGGCTCATCGAGGCCGCGCCGAGCCTCGTCGGCAAACTGTCCGCAAGCACCAGCGCACCAGCCCCCGTCGCAAGCCTACCGGCGGCTGCCACCGGGTTGGACCAGGTCATCGAGGTCAAGAACCTTTCTGTGCGTTTTCCCTCCCGTTCCGGGCTGTTCATGCGCCGAAAGGGAGAGGTCCGTGCGGTCGAGAATGTCTCCTTCTCGATTGGCAAGGGCGAGACGTTGGGCCTCGTCGGCGAATCCGGCTCGGGCAAGTCAACGATCGGCAAGGCGATCATCGATCTCGCGCCGCGCCATTCCGGTGAGATCACGGTCGCAGGCACCCGGATCGACTACAGCGACTCTCGCAGCCTCGGCGTGCTCAGGCGCAATGTGCAAATGATCTTCCAGGACCCGTTTGGCTCGCTGGACAGCCGCCAGACCATCGGCTCGGCGATCATCGAGCCGATGAAGGTGCATGGCATCGCCACGGGCAAGGCAGCCCTGTCGCGGATGGAGTGGCTGCTGGAGCGTGTCGGGCTCGATCCGCATCGCGCCAACCGCCTGCCTCACGAATTCTCGGGCGGCCAGCGCCAGCGCATCTGCATCGCCCGCGCTTTGGCGATGTCGCCGAAGCTCATCATCGCAGACGAGGCCGTGTCGGCGCTCGACGTGGCGATTAAGGCGCAAATCATCGACCTGATGATCGACCTGCAGGAAGAGTTCGGGCTGTCCTATCTCTTCATCAGCCATGACATGGCGGCGATCGAGCGGATCTGCAGCCGCGTCGCCGTGCTCTATTATGGCGAGGTCGTCGAGATCGGCGGCCGCGACGATGTCATCGGCCGTCCGGCGCATGACTATACGCAACGCCTGCTCGCGGCGATCCCGATCACCCATCCCGACCAGCGCGTCCAGCGCCCGCCGCAGGCGCTCAGCGACGGTCCGGCGCGCAGCCCGATCAAGCCCCTCGACTACCAGCCCCCGCCGGAGCGCTGGGGCATGATGGCCGCAGGCCATTTCGTCCGTCTCGCCGTATAACCGCTCAGGCCGTCCAAGAATGTACGCTACCGAGGAACTCGGCGCCTTCGTTGCCCATCACATCGAAGGCAACTTGCCGGATCGCACCCGCGAGATGATGACACTGCTCGTCATCGATCTCCTTGCCGCCAGCGCAGCCGGCTTCGATGGAGCGCTGGCGACCGCGGCGCGCTCGGCAGCAAAGGGCATCTTCGGAGCGGGGCCTGCCGGCGTTTGGCTGACTGATGACAAGCTCAGCATAGCCGGCGCTGCCATGGCGAACGCCGCAGCTGCCAGCGCACTCGACATTGATGACGGCCATCGCGGCGCGGCCGGCCATCCCGGGGCGGGTATCATCCCCGCAGCCTTCGCCGTCGGCCAGGCGCTGGGTTCGTCGGGTACGGCCATCCTCGATGCGATCGCTCTCGGCTATGATGCCGCGCTGCGCGTCGCGACGGCGCGGCCGGTACCGACAATCATCACATATGCCAGCGGACGCTGGCTCAGCTTCGGGGTTGCGGCAGCTGCCGGCCGCCTGCTGGGACTAAGCGGCCATGAGATCGCTCATGCCATGGCGATCGCTTCCGTGGAGGGGCCGCTCGGCCTGGTCTTTGGTGGTAGCAAATATCAGGGCAGCACGGTCAAGGAGTCGATTCCGGCCGCTGTGGTGTCCGGCCTCACGGGAGCCTTCCGCGCGCGCGCCGGCGCAACCGGTCCGATCGATCTGCTCGACAATGGAGACTTTTACACCCGCTCCATTCTGACGGACCGGCTCGGCGCGCATTGGTGGCTCGAGGATTGCTATCTCAAGCCCTATGCCTGCTGCCGCTACATGCATGCGGCGGTGGATGCCATCCTGGCCATGCGCGAACCCGGCAAGCCGATCAAGAGCCTGCGCATCGAGACCTTTGCGCGCGGCCTGCGCCTGTCGAACTCGCGTGCGCCGACCACGCTCGAGGGCGGGCAGTACAGCTACTATTTCAGCTGTGCGCTCGCGGCTGTCCATGGCGCGGCGGCCCTACAGCCTGTCGATCCCGCAAGCCTGCGCGATCCCGCCGTTCTGGAACTCGCTGGCCGCATCGAACTGGCCTCGCATGAGGATTTCGACAGCCTGTTTCCCCGTTCGACACCCTGCCGCGTCAGCTTGGACCAAGGCAACGGGCCGCGCGTCATGACGGTGTCCGCTCCGCTCGGCGACGTCGCCAACCCGATAAGCCACCCACAGGTCACGGAGAAATTCCGCCGGATCAGTGCATCCGCGCTGCTGCCGGACGCGCAGGACCGAATCCTGGCCGCGGCGACCGGCCTGCACAGTACTGGCTTCGCCGCACTGTTCGATGCGCTCGTAGCGCCGTCTCCGAGTAAACCCACAGACACGAACTGATAACCATAAGGGAGGACGGATAAATGCTCGGGAAGATAGGATTGGCCACCAGCGCGCTAGCGCTGGTCGTCGCTGCACCACTGCCAGCTTTTGCGGCAAAAACCGAACTGATCTTTGGCGCTACCGCCGAGAACGTCGGCAACCTCGACCCGCATTACGCGACCTCGACCTCCGACCGCTCGCTGGTAGCCTGGGTGTTCGGCGGTCTCGTGCGCTTCGCCCCGGGCTCGACCAGCCCCACCAGCATCGAGGGCGATCTGGCGGAAAGCTGGGAGGCCAGCGACGACCGCCTCGTCTGGACCTTCAAGCTGCGCAAGGGCGCGCAGTGGCAGGGCAATTACGGCGAAGTGACCGCCGAGGACGTCGTGTTCAGCCTTGAGAAGGCGCGCGACCCCAAGCGCTCGGCATTCGCCGGCGACTTCAAGGCCTTCAAGTCGATCGAGGCCGTCGATCCCTACACCGTGCGCATTTCTCTGTCGGAGCGTATCCCCAGCCTGCTCGGTGCTGTGACCAGCTATTCAGGTGGCTTCATCATCTCGCAGAAGGCCTATGAGGAGCGCGGTGATAACTTCCGCCGCAGCCCGATCGGCTTCGGCCCGTTCCGGGTGGAGTCGATCACCCCCGGCCAGAACGCGACCTTCCTGGCGCATGAGGCTTATTTCCGCGGCAAGCCGAAGCTCACCAAGGTCGTCTACCGCTTCCTCAGCAATGCGGCGGCGCGCGATCTCGCCTTCGCGGCCAAGGAGATCGACACCGGCGGCGGCCACACTGATCAGCGCTGGCTCGACCGGGCGCTCAAGACGCCGGGTATCGCGGTCGACGTGTTCGATCCGGCAGAGCTCACCATGCTCCATGTCAATGTCACCAAGCCGCCCTTCGACAATCCGAAGGTGCGCCAGGCGCTGGCCCATGCGGTCGACGCCGCCAAGGTCGTGCAGTTCCGCGGCCCGACCGTGACCCGTCCGGGCAAGTCGGCTGTCCCGAGCGCAGACCTCGGCTTCACCACGGATAACGGCCTCTACGCCACCGAGCCCGCGAAGGCCAAGAAGCTGCTCGCCGAGGCCGGCTATCCTAATGGGCTCGACGTCACGATGCTGGCGAGTCAGCTCCCGAACCTCGAGCGCTCGGCGCAGATCATTCAGGAGCAGCTCGGCGAAGGCGGCTTCAACCTGAAGCTCCAGCCCGTCGAGCACGCGACCTGGCACCAGATGATCCGCAAGGATCTCAGCCCGCTCGTGCTCTACGGCGCGGCGCGCTTCCCTGTGGCCGACAACTACCTGACGCAGTTCTTCCATTCGTCGAGCATCATCGGCAAGCCGACGGCGATTGTGAATTTCAGTCACTGCGAGGTTGCCGACAAGCAGATCGAGCAGGCCCGCAGCGAGCCCGACCAGAAGAAGCAGATCGCGCTTTGGGAGGAGGCTCAAAAGCTGATCATCACGAACGTCTGCGCCGTCCCGGTTATCGAGACCGGCAGCGTGATGGTGCGGACCGAGAAGCTGAAATGGGGTTACGACTTCAAGGGTTCGATGTCGCTCGGGCCGCTGATCACCGAGCAGACCCACTTCGTCGACTGAGTGTCACAAGGCTGCGCCGGAACACGGCGCAGCCCCTTCTCCCCAAGCGGTAACACCATGCCTCGACCGACCTTTCCGGACTACTCGAACCTGTGCGGCTGGAATGCGATGCTGCCGCCGCGCCAGGCCAATGCGCCGCTCAATGGCGATCTCGCCGTCGACTATGTCGTGGTTGGCGCTGGCTATACCGGGCTTGCAGCGGCGCGGCGTCTCCATGAGCTCGATTCACAGGCCCGGATCGCGGTGCTGGAGGCAACCACTGTCGGCGAAGGGTCTTCGGCCCGCAACTCCGGCTTCACCAATTCCCGGGTCATGCCAGGGGCAATCTCGCCCGAGCGTTCCGAGCGGGCGCGCAAGCTGAGCGCGATCTACACCGACGCCTTCGATTGGCTGACTGGAATCGTCAAGTCGCAAGGCGACGATTGCGACCTGCAGCAGGTCGGCGCGATCCGCGCGGCTGCAACAGAGGCCGGCGAGGCCGCGCTGCGCAAAAGCGTCGAAATCGCGAAGGCCAACGACTTTCCCCATACCGTGCTCGACCGCAAGGCGATCCGCGACTGCATCGGCGCCGATTATTATAGATTTGGCTTCCTGATGCACGACACTTGGCTGATGCAGCCGGCCAAGCTCATCCGCGCGCTCGCCCAAGCGCTGCCGGAGACCGTCAGGCTCTATGAGAAGAGCCCGGTCCGCGAGATGCGCCGCGACGGAAACGACTGGCGCCTCATCACCGATGGCGGCACGGTGCGCAGCCCCGTCGTTGTCCTCGCCACGAATGGCTACATCCCGAAATTCGGTTATCTCGGCACGCGCATGGCGTCGATCTTCACCTATGCCGCCGTCACCGAGCCGGTGAAGGACGCCGATCTAAGCCATCTCGGCGAATCGGACGCCTGGGGGCTTCTACCCGCCCACCGGCTCGGAACGACGCTGCGGCGCATTGGCCGCGATCGGCTGATGGTCCGATCGCTCTACGCTCACAAGGCCGAGATTGCGCAACTCTTGGCTGAAAAACAGCTGCGTGACCGCTTCACCCGGCGCTGGCCGGGCCTGAGCCATGTCGCCTTCCAGTATATCTGGGGCGGCACCACGGCCTTCACCATGAATGGCTCACCGGCCTGGGGCCAGGTCGACCAGGGAGTCTACGCTTCCGGCGGCTGCAACGGTGCGGGTATCACCAAGGGCACTGTGCTCGGCCGCCACCTCGCCGAAGCGATCCGCGGCGTTTCCAAGCCGGCTGAGCTGGCTGAGCTGATGGGCGAAGCAAGCTTCATTGCCCCGGAACCTTTCCGCTCGGTGGGCTTCCACGTCATCTCGACGATCGAGCGACGCAAGGCGGGCTTGGAAAGCTGAGAGCTTCTTAACCGGTGTTCTCGTCCTCCGGACGTTTCCCAAGCCGGGAGAACCGTCATTCCGGGGGCAAGTCGTCGGCGATATCCCGCGCGGAATACAGCATCAAGAATAGGCGCAGTTCAGGTACCCGTTTCCAATAGGAGAATTCGCATGGAAATTCAGCGCAAGTTCGTCGAGAAGCGCTACAGCAAGATTTCGATCTATAACGGCGTCGCCTATTTTGCGACGACCCCTGACCGCCCATTCGACACATCCGACGACGTCGCCCTCCAGAGCCGCCAGATCCTCGCGCGCGTTGAGGAACGCCTCGCCGAGGTCGGATCGACCAAGGCGGACCTGCTGTTCGTGACCATCATCCTGTCGAACAAGCACTATCTCGCCACATTTAACCAGATTTGGGACGAGTGGGTGAACGAAATTACTCCACCATCGCGCGCCTGCTTCTTCGCTGAACTGACCAATCCGGACATGAAGGTCGAATTCATCATACAGGCCCGGGCCGGAGTTCTTACGACAGGCTGATCCTCGGCCTCTACGGGCCAGGCCGCGGTCGACGAAAATGGCGGCCGTGACATGCAACTGCGCGTGGGCCTGCGCAACCTGACCAACAAGCAGCAGCCGGTCGCATCCGGCTGCTGCTCGGCCAGCATCTGCACACCAACACCCGGGTAACCCACGCAAGGAGTTTTCAATGACGAAGTACGCGAAGGTACTCCTCTTGTCCGCGACCGCTGTCTTCGGTGCGCAGTCCTGGCATGTGCAAGGCGCGCCCGATCCGAAGGTCGTCGCAATCGTCGGTGCGACCATGTTCGATGGCACTGGCGCGGCTCCGCACATCGCCGACGTCATCATCGAGGACGGCCGGATCGTCGCGGTCGGCAATGATCTGGCCGTGCCCAAGGGCGCACAGGTCATCAAGGCGCGGGGCAAGGCGCTGCTTCCCGGCTTCTTCGACCTCCACACGCACTGGGCGACCAGCCGCGGCTTCCCGACCACTACACCGCAGATCGCGACTGCCTATGTTCAAAGCGGCGTAACGACAGTGAATGATTACAATCAACAGCCTGAATCCTTCGCGCCGCGTCGCGAATGGCTCAGCCAGCTTGTCGCGCCGCACGTCAATTTCGCTGCTCGCCTCAGCACGCCGGGCGGCCATGGCGCCGACTGGGCGGATGAGGCCACGACGATCACCGTCAACACGCCGAACGCCGCGCGGTATTCGGTCGATCAGGTCTTGAAGTACAAGCCCGACCTCATAAAGGTATTCGCCGATGGCTGGCGCTATGGCACGGCGCCCGACAACACCAGCATGGACGAAGGGACACTGCGCGCGCTGGCCGAGGAAGCGCACAAACATAATCTGAAGGTCGTGACCCACACGGTCACGGTCGACAAGGGTGAGGTCGAATCGCGCGCCGGGGTGGATTCGCTCGCCCACGCCATACAGGACCGCAAGGTCTCGGCCGATACGATAGCATTGTTCCAGAAGAACGGCACTGGCATGGTGCCAACCATGGCCGTCTATTCTCCCTACAAGCCTGGCAACACCATGACGCCCGAACGTTTGGCTCGATCGAAGGCCAAGTTTGACGTCCTGATGTACAATGTGAAGGTCATGCATGACGCCGGCGTGCAGATCGGTGTCGGCACCGACGCGGGTGAGACCGGGACGCCGCATGGATCCTCCACGCTGCTGGAAATGCAGTTGCTGGTGAAAGCAGGCCTGACGCCGGCGCAGGCGCTGGTAGCAGGCACGAAGACGAGCGCGCAGATGATGGGCCTCGACAAGGATCGCGGCACGATCGAGGTCGGCAAGCGCGCCGACCTGGTACTGATCGACGGCAAGCCTTGGATCACTATCGACGATGTGACCAGAACAGACAGCGTGCTGATCGACGGCAAGCTGGTCTTTGGTCCGGACGCGCACACACTGCCTGCCACCAACATCGCCAACCGCCTGCCTTCGGTGAAGGTGGCGGCGCTGGTCGACGACTTCGAACGCAAGGACGGCCGTTCCTCGCTCGACACGCTGCGCCTGGATGCGCCCGACGGCGGCGTGGACCGTACGCTGATGGTGACGCAGATCGAGCCGCGCCAGGGTGGCGGGCAGGCGCTGCTCATCACCGGCCGTATGGCGACGAAGGATAACGCCTATGCCGGTGTCGCCATCCCGCTGACGCGTGGGTCTGTCGTGCCAGTTGATGTGCGTGGCTACACGGGCGTGCGCTTCGACGTGCGCGGCGCGGGCACTTATGTATTCACGCTCAACGGCCTGGACGGTAGATGGCGGGTACCGTTCGAGACCGCCACCGACTGGACGAGCGTAAGCATCGACTTCGCAAAGCTCGCCCCGCTACCGACCTCAGGCAAAGCTGGCAATGCCTGGACCGGCGACGGCATCACCCAGATCGAGTTTGGTGGATCGCGCCCGCCGAAKAGCAAATTCTGGCTCTCGATCGACAACGTCACCTTCTATTGAAGGCCAGTGGGCGGCCGGGCGAAGAGCCGGGCCGCCGGGGCCCCTGCCATCGCCTTATCACCTCGAAGCACATCGGCATCCCTCCGGCGGCGCGGGGCCGTCATGTGCGCCGTCTATCGAAGGCGTTATGACTTGAGACCCTAATCCTTTTCCAGATTTGGGGCTCAGGTCACGGGTCATAAGGTCGAGGCGGAGAAAAGGGCCCTGCCCATCCATCGCCGCCACCTGGAGGCTCAACGACGTCAATCCCGTCGCCTATATCGCCGAAACTCTGGACGGACTCATAAACGGCCACCCACAAAGCCCTATCGATGAGCTCGTGCCATGGCGCTTCTGAAAACCTCAAGCCCAAATCTGTGGAGCTGCCGCGGAGTGCTTATGGCGAGGCTGCACTAACGAGGCATGGAGCGACGGCGATCCAGAAAAATGGGGCGATGCCGACCAAAAATTAAATCGATATTTCAATAACATAGATGTTCGCAGTTTTATCCGGAACGGCGCGCCAAAACTCAACCATTCCGGTACAGAACCGCGAACACTCGGGTCCGCCGAACGATGGGACGCGCGCGAGGGGAGCGCTGTCCATAGTACGGTTCTGCAGCTTTCTCTCGTCAGGGCCAGCGCCAGGACCTTGTGACGTCAATCGCGATGGCAAGTGTCCCAAGCTAAGCGCCGTCAGGCAGAGACATCGTGCCACCGGGGTGATGGCAAGCCACCAACCGTTCATCGACGCTTCGCAATGTCGGTCTCTCGCTCCGGCACCGGTTCGTCGCGGCGGGGCAGCGACGAGCGAACGCGCATCCCTCGAACCGGTCGAACGGCGACGGCAACTCGCCGGCGATCTTTACATGCCGCGAGCGTGCCGCACCGTCGATGGAGGGCGTCGCGGCGAGCAACGCCTGCGAATAAGGGTGCAGCGGGCGTGCGAAGAAGCGCTCCTTCTCGCAATGCTCGACCACCGCGCCGAGATACATGACCATCACGCGATCGGCGATGTGACGGACGACGCCGAGATCATGCGAGATGAACAGATAGGACGGCGCCAACTCCTCCTGCAGATCCATCATCAGGTTCAGGACCTGGGCGCGGACCGAGACGTCGAGCGCGGAGACCGGCTCGTCGGCGACAACGATCTTCGGGTTGAGGATCAGTGCGCGTGCGATCGCGACGCGCTGGCGCTGGCCGCCCGAGAACATGTGCGGATAGCGCGAGGCGTGCTCGGGGCGAAGTCCAACGCGCTCCAGCATGGCGGTGACCGCATCGTGCCGGGCGTCCCAGTCGAGATCGGTATTCACGGCGAGCGGCTCGTCCAGGATGTCGCCGATGCGCTTGCGCGGATTCAGCGAGCCGAACGGGTCCTGGAAGATCAGTTGAACCGAGGCGCGCATGGCTCGCAGTGCGGCCGGCGTCGCCGTCGCGACCTCGACGCCGCCAATCTGCAATTGCCCCGCCGTCGGCCGCTCGATCATCGTGACCAGGCGCGCCAGCGTCGATTTCCCGCAGCCGGATTCGCCGACGACCGCGAGCGTGCGCCCGGCTTCCATCCGGAAGCTCACCCCGTTCACCGCCCGGAGTTCCCCCGGCTTCGACAGGAAACCCGAGGACACGAGATAGCTGCGATGCAGCTCGCGTGCTTCCAGCACGACCTTCGGCGCATCCGTCGTCGTCATCGCGCCTGCCCATCCAGGGGATAGAAGCACCGGACCTGACCGTGGCTCCATTCGGTGAGAGGCGGCGGCCTGTCGCGGCAGCGCTCGCCGGTGATCCCGCAGCGCGGCGAGAAGATGCAGCCCTCGGGCCGGTCCGCCAGACCGGGAACGGTRCCGGGGATGACGTTGAGCCGTCGCTTGCCGAGATTGCGCTCGGGCAGAGCCTCCAGCAGCGCCGCGGTATAAGGATGGCGCGGATTGCCGAAGAGGCTGCGTGTCTTCTGCAATTCGAGCTGCTGGCTGGCATACATCACCATGACGCGGTCGACCGTCTCGGCGACCACGCCCATGTCATGGGTGATCAGCACCATCGCCATCCCCTGCTCGCGCTGGAGCTCCGCGAGCAGGCCGAGGATCTCGGCCTGGATGGTAACGTCGAGCGCGGTGGTCGGCTCGTCGGCGATCAGGAGTCGCGGCCAGCAGGCGATCGCCATCGCGATCATCACCCGCTGGCACATGCCGCCCGACAATTGATGCGGGAACGCCTTGATCCGGCGCTCCGGATCGGGGACGCCGACCTTCTCCAACAGCTCGACCGCCCGGCGCCGCAAGGCCGCGCGATCGCCGCCTTCATGGGTCTTCAAGGCCTCGACCAATTGGAAGCCCACGCTGAAGCAGGGATTGAGCGAGGTCATCGGCTCCTGGAAGACCATGGCGATATCCTTGCCCATGATCCGCTGGCGCCGGGAGGCACGCAGGTTCCTGAGGTCGGTTCCGTCGAAGGACATCCTGTCGGCGCGCACCCTCGTCGGCCAGGGCAGGAGCCCCATCAGCGCGAGCATGGTCACGCTTTTCCCGGAGCCGGATTCGCCGACGATGCCCAGCACCTCGCCCCGGTCGAGATCGAGGTCGAGCCCGTCGACCGCCCGGAAGGCGCCGTCATCCGTGGGGAACTCGACAGTGAGATTGCGGATTTCGAGCAGGGGCATCGTCTCTCTCACCGCTTCAGTTTCGGGTCCAGCGCATCGCGCAGGCCGTCGCCGAGAAGATTGAAGGCGAGCACGGTGATCAGGATGGCGCAGCCGGGCAGCGTCACGACCCAGGGCGCGGCCTGAAGGAAGCTCAGCGCCGAGGCGAGCATGGTACCCCATTCCGGCGTGGGCGGCTGGGCGCCGAGGCCGAGGAAGCCGAGAGCGGCGGCATCAAGGATTGCGGCCGAGAAGCTCAGCGTGGTCTGGACGATCAGCGGCGCCACGCAATTGGGCAGGATCGTATCGGTCATCAGGCGCCAGCGGCTGGCCCCGGCGACCCGCGAGGCGACGACATAGTCCCGCGCCGCTTCGCTGAGCACCGAGGCGCGCATGAGCCGGGCGAAATGCGGCAGGAAGACCACCGCCACGGCGATCATCGCATTGGTGAGGCCGGGACCGAGGATCGCGACGATCACCAGCGCCAGCAGCAGGCTCGGCAGCGCCAGCAGGATGTCCATCGCCCGCATGATCAGGAGATCGGCGGTGCCGCCGAAGAAGCCGGCKACCAGCCCGAGCAGGCCGCCGCAGGTCAGCGAGAAGCTCACCACCAGGAAGCCGATCAGCAGCGACAGGCGCGAGCCGTGGATGAGGCGGGACAGCACGCAGCGCCCGAGATCGTCCGTCCCGAACGGGAAGCGCCATGCCCCGCCCTCCGACCAGACCGGTGGCTGCAGCAGGTGGTCGCGGAACTGCTCCGCTGGCCCGTGCGGCGCCACGATATCGGCGAAAACCGCGGTCAGCAGCAGGAGCACGACAATCGCCAATCCGATCATCGCGCCGGGGTTGCGACGCAGCGAGCGCCAGGTTTCGGCGGTCAGGCTTTCGCGCCGGGCGCGTCGCTGCGGCTTCGTCGTGCTGGTTTCGAGCGAGGCCATGATCAGCGCCCGTGCCGGATGCGCGGGTTGAGCAACCCGTAGGCGACATCGACGATCAGGTTCACCAGCATCACCAGCGAAGAGATGATGAGCACGCCGCCTTGCAGGACCGGGTAGTCGCGCCGCGCGATCGCCTCGACCAGCCATTTCCCGATGCCCGGCCAGGAGAAGATCGTCTCGGTGATGATTGCCCCGCCGAGCAGCACGCCGATCTGCAGGCCGATGACGGTGACGATCGGGATCAGGGCATTGCGCAGCGCATGGAGATTGACGACGCGCAGGGCCGAAAGCCCCTTGGCGCGGGCGGTGCGGATATAGTTCTCGCCGAGGACCTCGAGCATCGCCGAACGGGTCATGCGCGCGATCACCGCCAGTGGCAGGGTCGCCAGCACGATCGTCGGTAACAGCAGATGCGAGACCGCCGAGCGGAAGGCGCCGCGCTCGTCCGAGAGCAGGGCGTCGATGGTCATGAAGCCGGTGACGCTGTCGACGAAATAGGCGAGGTCTATGCGCCCGGAGACCGGGGTCCAGTGCAGATTGACCGAGAAGGTCAGGATCAAAAGCAGGCCCCACCAGAAGATCGGCATGGAATAGCCGGTGAGCGAAGCCATCATCATCAGGTGGTCGTAGAGCGATCCCCGCTTCAGCCCCGCCAGCACGCCGGCGGGGATCCCGATCAGCACGCCGAGCAGCACGGCGCAGAATGTCAGCTCGATCGTCGCCGGAAACAGGCTCAGGAACTCCCGCAGGACCGGCTGCTGCGTCGAGAACGAGACCCCGAGATCACCACGCAGGACCCCGGCGACATAGCCGAGGAACTGTTCGAAGAGCGGCCTGTCCAGCCCCATCTGCCTGAGCAGCGCGGCATGTCGCTCCGGCTCGATGCCGCGCTCGCCGAGGCGCACTTCCACCGGATCCCCCGGCACGAGGCGGATCAGGATGAAGGTCAGGAAGATGATGCCGAAGAAGGTCGGGACGATCAGGCCGATCCGGGCCGCAAGATAACGGAGCATGAGCCTCGCCTGCGTGAAAAGGGCGGCGGAAGCGGATGCGCTTCCGCCGCGGCGATGGCGGCTCTTACTCGTCGATGTCGACGCCCTCGAAGATCGGCGTGCCCAGCGGGTGAATCTTGTAGTTCTTCACCTTCTTGCTGGCGACGTGATAGACGATGCCGTGCGCGATAGGCAGCCACGGCGCCTCGGCGTGGAAGACCTCCTGCGCCTTCCGGTAAAGCGCCGTCCGCTTCGGCATGTCGGTGATGAACTTGGCCTGTTCGACCAGGTCCGAATACTCCTTGCTGCACCAGCGGGCGATGTTCTGGCCGCCCTGGCGAGCTGTCGAGCAGGACAGCAGCACGTTCATGAAATTGTCGGGGTCACCGTTGTCGCCGATCCAGCCATATTGCCCGAGCGTGTGCTCGCCGGCMTGCAGGCGCTTGCGATACTCGCCCCACTCGTAGCTCTTGATCTCGGCCTTGATGCCGACCTTGGCGAGGTCGGCCTGCATCATCTCGGCCATCTTCCGGGCGTCCGGATTGTAGGGCCGCTGCACCGGCATGGCCCAGAGATCGATCGAGAGCTCGCCGACCCCAGCCTCCTTCAAGAGCGCCTTGGCCTTCTCGACATCGTAGGGATAGGGCTTCAGCGTCTCGTTATAGGCCCAGATCGTCGGCGGGATCGGGTTGGCCGCGACGATGCCGGTGCCGCGGAAGACCGCCTTGACGATAGCGTCCCGGTCGATCGCCATGCTGACGGCGTGGCGGACACGCTTGTCGTCGAACGGCTTCTTGCTAGTGTTGAAGGCGAGATAGCCGACATTGAGCCCCTCCCGCTCCATGACGTTCAGCTTGGCGTCGCCCTTCAGGCGCGGCAGGTCGGCCGGGCTCGGATAGGGCGCCAGCAGGCATTCGCCCGCCTGGACGCGGGCCATGCGCACGGCGGCGTCCGGCGTGATCGCGTAGACGAGGCGGTCTATCGGCTGCTTGCCGTTGAAATAGTCGGGATTGACCGTGTAGCGGATCGTCGCGTCCTTCTTGTATTCGACGAACATGAAGGGGCCGGTGCCGACCGGAACCTGATCGACCTTCTCGGGCGTCTTCGCCTTCAGCATCGCATCCATGTATTCCTTCGAATGGATGGACGCGAAGGTCATCGCCAGGCTGGCGAGGAAGGTCGCATCGGGCTTGGTCAGTTCGACGCGCAGCGTGTGATCGTCGACCTTGGCGATAGCTTTCAGYAGCGTCTGAAAGCCCATGTCGTTGAAGTAGTCGTAAGCGCCGCCCGAGACCTGATGATAGGGGTGGTCCTTGCGCCACATCCGGTCGAAGGTCGCGATCACGTCGTCGGCGGTGAAGCCGCGCGTCGGCTTGAAGTGGTTGCGCGCATGGAACTTCGCGTTCTTGCGCAGGCGGAAGGTGTAGATCAGGCCGTCGGGAGAGATCTCCCAGGATTCCGCCAGGCCGGGCTTGAGCTTGGTCGAGTCGCGCTCGAATTCGACGAGCCGGTTGAAGACCGGATGGGCGGCGCTGAGGCTCGGGCCCGTCGTGTTGATCTGCGGGTTGAAGTTCTCCGGGCTGCCCTCGGAGCAATAGGTCATCGTCTTTGCCAATGCACCGGACGTCATCGCAGCCGCCAGCGCGACAGCCGCGGCTGTCCTGAAGAATATCGCCTTCATGTATTCCTCCCGAGATCGTTGTCCTGCGCAGCCTGCGGCTTGTGCCGACTTGTGCTGCTGCTTCGCTGTTGTCGGCTCATGTCGTCGCGCTCGCAGGCGACCGGCCATTGCCCGGTGTCCATCGCAATTTGGCCGGCAAATAGCGCCGGCAACGCAGCCCTCCGTCCGCATTCTTCTGCTGCGAGGCGGAAGATCGGTCGAAGGTTAGGAAAGCCGGCGGGAGGCTGACAAATGATATGACTTCATCTCATGCATTAAAAAAAATAACTCGTGCGCATCGAGATTATCCGCTCTGATCATGCGATCCCGCGCCCCTCCGGCGCTCACGGCAGACCGATGCACGTCTCTCTCAGTCATCTGAAAGCGCTCAAGGTCTTCGAGGCTGCGGCGCGCCTGGCGAGCTTCACCCGCGCCGCCGACGAACTCTGCGTGACGCAGGCCGCCGTCAGTCACCAGATCAAGGGGCTGGAGCAGAAGCTGGGCTTCTCCCTGTTCCACCGGCAGATCCGCAAGGTCGCGCTGACCACGGCGGGCGAGAACCTGTTCCGCATCCTCACCAGCGCGTTTCAGGATATCGAGGCGACGATCCGCAACCTGCGCGCCCATGCCGCCCAGAGCGCCAGCCTGAACATCTCGCTGACCCCGTCGCTCAGCTCGAAATGGCTCCTGCCGCGACTGGCCTCGTTCACGGCGGAATTCCCGAATATCGAGCTGCACCTCTATCACTCGATCTCGAGCCGCGACCTGATCAAGACCGAGATCGACCTCGTGATCCGCTGGGGCGACGGGAAATGGTCGGGCTTCCATGCGGAACAGCTCTGCCGCAGCCATCTGATCCCGGTCTGCGCGCCCGACTATCTGCGCGACGAGCAGCCTCTGAACAAGCCGGACGATCTGCGGCACTACACGCTGCTGCACGAGGACAACCATGCCGAGTGGGGGCAGTGGCTGCGCGCCGCCGGTGCGCGCCGGGTCAATTCTAATCGCGGCCTGATCATCGACGACAGCAACACCCTGCTGCTCGCCGCGATGAACGGCCAGGGGATCGCGCTCGGCCGCACGCCGCTGATCTTCGAGGATATCAAGGCCGGCCGGCTGGTCTGCCCGTTCGATTTCTCGATCGCTTGCGAGCAATCCTATTACGTTCTCTATGCGCCGGCGAAGGAAGGCCACCCGGCCATCCGCTCGTTCCGGGCCTTTCTCGCCAAACAAGTGATGGATGAGGCCTCGATGATGCCTGCCTCCCGGCCATCGGCCTCACGCACGGCCAAGGGGCGAGCAGCTCCGGCCGCAGCCACTGCGGACGGGTGATCAACCGGTCTCGCACCAGACCCAGAGCAGGGTCGCATCGACATCGCCCGTCGTATAGCAGAGATGGGTCAGCCGGCTGTCGAAATAGAGGCTGTCTCCGGGTTTAAGCCTGATCTCGTCATAGGTGCCGCTGACGAAGGCGACCTCGCCGGCCAGCACGTAGAGGAATTCCTCGCCCTTGTGCGAGGCCGGCTTCTCGAATTGATGTGCAGCCCGCGCCTTGACCGTGGTCACGAACGGCACCATCCGCCGGTCCTTCAGCCCGGTGCAGAGATACTCGTGGATGTAGTTCGCCTCCTCGCTGCGCCGGCCCTGCCCGGCCGGCGTCGTCGTCAGGCGGCCGGGCTGGCCGGCGCCCTGTTCCGAGAGCAGGCTGACCAGCGTGACGCCGAGGCCGGCGGCGGCCTGCTCCAGCACCTCGAAAGTCGGCGAGGCCCGGCCGTTCTCGATCTTCGACAGCGCCGATTTCGAGACGCCGCCCCGCCGGCTGACCTCGTCGAGCGTCAATCCCTGTTCGGTGCGCGACGCTCGAATTCGCTCTCCGATCCTCATCTGGGGGCGCGCCGATCCGGTATCCGGCACGAGAGGCGTGGCGATATCCGGCATGCGTCAACGACCTTTCGCTTCATCGGCGCCGATGGCGCCTTCCCGCTGCGACGCCCCGCGAGGCGCGCCCGGCACGGCTGCGAGCAGCTCCCGTGTGTAGGCATGTTCAGGACTAGCAAATATCGCGCCCGTCGCGCCGATTTCAACGATCCTGCCGCGCTGCATGATCGCGACCCGGTCGCAGATCTGGGCAGCAACCCGCAGATCATGGGTGATGAAGACGAGCGACAGCGCCATTTTCCGCTTCAGTTCGGCAAGGAGCGCGAGCACCTGCGCCTGCACGGAGACGTCAAGCGCAGACACCGCTTCGTCGGCGACGATGACCTCGGGTTCGAGCGCGAGCGCACGGGCGATGCCGATGCGCTGGCGCTGACCGCCCGAGAATTCATGCGGATAGCGCTTCAGGCTGTCGGCATTGAGACCGACGAGTTCCATCAATTCGCCGGCCCGGCGCTCGGCCTGCTCCCGCGCGACGCCATGCGCGATCGGCCCGTCGGTGATGATCCGGCCGACGGTCTTGCGCGGATTGAGCGAGGCATAGGGGTCCTGGAAGATCATCTGCACCTTGCGGCGCGCAGCGCGCAGCGGCTCGCCGCGCAAGGCAAGGAAATCGGCATCGCCCAGCCGGATCGCACCGCCATCCGGCGCCAACAAGCGTACCAGGCATTTGCCGACCGTCGACTTGCCGGAACCCGATTCACCGATCAGGCCGAGCGTCTCGCCACGGCGCAGGGTGAAACTGACATCGTCGGCGGCAGCGACCTTCCGCGGCGCCCTGAACAGGCTCGCCCGGCTGACATAGGTCTTGCGCAGACGCTCGACGCTGAGTGCAATCGGCTGCCCACTGAGCGAGGTAGGAGGCGGTGGCGTCAGCGAGGGCACCGCGGCAAGCAGCGCCTGGGTATAGGCATGCTGCGGGCGCTGGAGGACCTCAACGGCCGCGCCGCTCTCGACGACGCGGCCCTGGTGCATGACCACGACCCGGTCGGCAATCTCGGCGACGACGCCGAAATCATGCGTGATCAGCAGCACGCTCATCCCGCGCTCGCGCTGGAGGCGGGCGATCAGCTTCAGGATCTGGCCCTGCGTGGTCACGTCGAGCGCCGTGGTCGGCTCGTCGGCAATCAGCAGATGGGGCTCCAGCGCCACCGCCATCGCGATCATCACGCGCTGGCGCTGGCCGCCGGAAAGCTGATGCGGAAAGGCGCGGAGCAATGTCTCGGGCTCGGGCAGGCCGACCTCGGTCAGCAGCGCCAGCGCCTTCGCCCGGCGCTCAGCCGGGGTCAGGGCACCATGGGCCTTGAAGACCTCGACGATCTGGTCGCCGATCCGCCGCACCGGGTTGAGCGAGGTCATCGGCTCCTGGAAGATCATGCCGATGGAGCGGCCGCGGATGGCGCGCCATTCGCGATCGGTGCAGGCGGTCAGCACCTGCCCGGCCAGTTTGATCTCGCCGGCCCCGACGGTGAGCCCCTGTGGCAGCAGCCCCATCACGGCATGGGCCGTCATCGACTTGCCGGAGCCGGATTCTCCGACGATGCAGAGCGTCTCGCCGCGCCGGACCTCGAAGCCGACATCGCGGATGGCATGGGCACGATCACCGCCGCCCGGCAGGGCGACCGCGAGATCGCGGATGGAGAGGACCGGCTCCGCCGCCCGCGCGTTCATGCCCGCCTCCCGCGCAAGGTCGGGTTGAAGGCGTCGTTGAGCCCCTCCCCGATCAGGTTGAGCGCCAGCACGGTAACGAAGATCGCCGAGCCCGGAATGAAGCTGATCCACCACTGGTCAAGCACGCGGCTGCGGCCCGAGCCGACCATGTAGCCCCAGCTCATCACATTCGGATCGCCGAGCCCGAGGAAGGACAGCGAGCTTTCCAGCAGGATCGCCGTCGCGGTCATCAGCGAGGCCAGCACGATCACCGGCGAGATCACGTTCGGCAGCACCTCGCCGAGGATGATCTTGCGGACCGGCAGGCCGGTAACCACGGCCGCCTGGACATAGTCGCGGGTGCGGATGCTCAGCACCTCGCCGCGTACCAGCCGCGCCACCGGCGGCCAGCTCACGATCGCGATGGCGAGCACGATCGAGGCGACCGAGGGCTGCAGGATCGAGACGATGACGATGGCGAGCGCGAAGGAGGGAATGGTCTGGAAGAACTCGGTCACCCGCATCAGCGCGGCATCGACCCAGCCGCCGAAATAGCCTGAGATCGCGCCGAGCGGCACGCCGACCAGCAAGGCGACCAGCGTCGAGACCAGACCGATCAGCAACGAGACGCGCGCGCCATGGACCAGCCCGGCCAGGATGTCGCGCCCGACCGTATCCGAGCCGAGCGGCGCCCGGTCCAGCACGAAGGGCGCGAGGAAGGGCCGGTGCACCATCCGCCAGGGCGAGCCGGGATACAGGAGCGGGGCGAGGAGCGCGACGATGACGACGATCGCGAGGATGCACAGCCCGATCACCGCGCCACGATTGCGCGCGAAGGTTCGCAGGAAGGAGTTCACGAGACCGCCTCGATGCGCGGATCGACGAACCGGTACATCAGGTCCGTCAGAATGTTGAACAGGATGACCATGGCCGAGCAGGTGAAGAACACCCCGAGCAGCACCTGATAGTCGCGCTGGAGCAGGGCATCGAAGAGCAGTCGCCCGATTCCCGGCCAGGCGAAGACGGTCTCGACCAGGAGCGAGCCGCCGACGAGCTGGCCGGCCTGCAAACCGGCCAGCGTCACCACCGGCAGGATCGCGTTCGGAACCATGTGGTGGCGGACGACCGCGCCGGGCGTCAGCCCCTTGGCATAGGCGGTCTTGACATAGTCGAAGCGCGAGACCTCCAGCATCGAGGAGCGCATCATCCGGGCATAGACGGCCGTGAAGAACAGACCCAGCGTCATCGCCGGCATGATCAGGTGCCGACCGATATCGAGCGCGCGCCGGGTGCCGGTGAAGCCCGAACCCATGCTCTCGTAGCCGACATTCGGCAGCCACCMCAGATACTTGGAGAAGACGATCTGGGCGATGATCGCCAGCCAGAACAGCGGCATGGCATAGAACACCAGCGAGCCCGTCATGATCGCGCTGTCGGAGGCCCTGCCGACCCGGCGCGCCGCGACAACGCCGAACAGCACGCCGGCGATCAGCGAGATCGCCAGCGCCGAGCCGGTCAGAAGCAGCGTCGCCGGCAGGCGCTCAGTGATCAGGTCTAGCACCGGGCGTTGCTGGCGATAGCTGAAGCCGAGATCGAGGCTGAGGATGCCCTTGAGATGGATCCAGAATTGCTCCGCCAGCGACCGGTCGAGACCGAAGCGCTCGCGCAATTGCTGGAGGAAGATGGCATCGCCCGCGCCGGCTTCCCCAGCCATGACCTGGGCCGGATCGCCCGGCGCGAGTCGCAGCAGGAAGAAGTTCAGCGTGGCGATGGCGACCAGGATCACGACCGCGCCCAGCGCCTTTCGAAGCAGAAACAATGCGAACGTCACACGCGCCCTCCACGCTCCCGAGGCAGCAGGAGAGAAAGCGCTCTCCCTTGCTGCCGTCGGCGGCCTGCCTCAGGCCTTCCAGGCGTCCTGGAAGGCGTCGTTCATGCCGGTCGCGGTCTTGATCAGGTTATTGAAATTGCTCCGGTAGATCGTCGGGAACTCGAGCTCGAGCATCCACGCGACCGGCAGGTCATCGACCAGGATCTGCTGCACCTTGGTGTAGAGTTCCTGCCGGGCGGCATCGCCATTGGCGGTCGCGGCCTCCGCAAAGAGCCGGTCGACCTCCGGGTTGGAATAGCCGGCGACATTGTTCCAGGGCGAACCCTTGGCGATGTTGCTGGAGACATAGGTGCGGGCCACGCCGAGCGCCGGATCGCCGAATTGCGAGAGCCAGGTGAAGGCGAGATCGAAATCCCAGTCGGCGAGACGCTGGCCGTAGCCGGCGACGTCGGTGGTCACGAGCTGGATGTTCATGCCGATATCAGTGAGGTTCTGCTTCACGGCTTCGGCCCAGCGTGTCCACGCCTCGCCATAGGGCAGTGCCAGCAAGCGGATCGGCTCGCCCTTGTAGCCGGTTTCCTTGAGCAGCGCCTTGGCCTTGGCCGGATCGAAGCCATAGCGCGTGACCTTGTCGCTGTAGAAGCGGGTCTTCGAGTTGACCGGGCCGGTGGCCAGCCGCGCCAGCCCGTTCCAGATCACGTCCTTGGCGAATTCCCGATCCATCCCGTACATCACCGCCTGGCGGAAGGACTTCTTCGCCATCAGCCCCTGGCGGTGGTTGAACCAGAGCCAGGACTGCGGCGCGATCATCTCCCAGCCCTTGCCGGTGACGGCGGTGTTCGGCAGCTTCGAGAGCTTGGCGACGTCGAAATTCTCAACCGTGCCGCCGGTCAGGATATCGACCGCGCCGGTCTCGTAGGCGACGACGCGCGCCGCCGAGTCCGGGATGATCTGCCAGTAGATCTCGTCGAGATAGGGCAGGCCCTGGACATGATAGTCGGGGTTGCGGACGAGCTTGATATGCGAGCCGCGCGTCCATTCCGCCAGCTTGAACGGGCCGGTGCCGATCGGCGTGTTGTTGTTGGGGTTGGTCTTGTAGTCGGTGCCGGCATAGAGGTGCTTCGGCACGATCGGCGTGGTGCYCAATTCAAACATCAGGATGAACGGCCCGAAGGGGTTCTTCAGCTGATAGCGCACCGTGAAATCATCGAGCTTCTCGATGCGCTCGACATGGGTGGTCGCGACCGGCCGCCAGCGCGGGTGCAGTTCGCGTAGGAAGACGTCGGTGGAGAAGACGACATCGTCGGCGGTGAAGGGCTTGCCGTCATGCCATTTGACATTGCGCTTGAGATGGAAGGTGTAGGCCTTGCCGTCTTCCGAGACCTCCCAGCGCTCGGCGAGCGAGGGGATCGGCTTCAGGTCGGAGCCGTATTTCAGCAGGCTCTCATAGATGCTGCCAGCGACCATCTGCGTCGGCGTGTTCTGGACGAGGCCGAGCATCAGGCTCGACGGCTCGGGATGAACCACCGCCCGCACCACGCCGCCGCGCTTGGCAGTTTGCGCCAGCGCCGTGATCGAGCCGCTCGCCAGCGGGCTCAGCCCGAAGAACAGCTCGCCCGCCGCAAGGCCGGCAGCGCCGGCCTTGAGCAGTTCCCGCTTGTTGAAGCCCGTCATGATCGTTTCCCCTTGTTTTGATCTTGATTGTTGTTGCGAGGTCGGGCGGTCTTGGCGCCGCCCGTTCCCTCACAGCGTGGCGAGCGTGCGCGCCACCGCTTCCGCCGTCGCCTTGATCTCGGCCTCGCCATGGGCGAGCGAGCTCAGGCTGTGCAGCGTGTTGGCCGGCGACATGTAGACGCCCTCCTGCATCAGGGCGTTGGCGAAGGTCTTGAACTTGGCGCGGTCCACATGGGTGCAGAAGTCGCGGTAGTCGGTGATCGCGTCGCGGTCGGTGAAGTAGATCTGGAAGACCGAGCCGACATTCTGGACGATCGCCCGGTGGCGCTTCTGGGCGCCGATGACCTCGCGCAGCGCGCTGGCCATCGCCGTGCCGCAGGCCTGCAATTGGGCGAAGCCGGCCGACTTGTCGGCCGTCAGCACCTCTAGCATGGTCTTGGTGGCGTAGAGCCCGAGCCGAGGCGCGTTATGGCTGCCGTAATGCAGGATCTTGCCCCATTCGAGCCCTTCCATGATGTGATCGGGACCGCAGATCGCCGCGATCGGGAAGCCCTGGCCGAGCGCCTTGCCGTAGGTGACTATGTCCGGCGAGAGCCCGTAGCGCTCGGCGCAGCCGCCGGCGCCCAGGCGGAAGCCGGTCACGGTCTCGTCGAGATAGAACAGCGCGCCATGCGCCTTGCAGATCGACTGGATGAACTGGAGATAGCCGTCCTTCGGCGGAATCACGCCCATATTGGTCATGACGCCTTCGGTCACGACGCAAGCGATGTCCCGGCCATGCGCTTCCATGACCCGCGTCAGCGCCGCCTCGTCGTTCCACGGCACGACGAGCGTGTCGGCCCAGGAGCCGGCCGTCAGGCCCGACGAGTCGGGGATGCGGATCGGATCGTTGGGGTGGCCCAGAGAGGTCGGCAATTGCGGATTGCTGTTCAGCAGCACCGCATCGTACCAGCCATGGTAATGGCCCTCGAACTTGAGGATTTTCGAGCGCCCGGTCAGGCCGCGCGCCAGGCGGAAGGCCGCCATGCAGGCCTCGGTGCCGGTATTGGCGAAGCGGATCTTTTGGGCATGCGGCAGCAGGTCGACCAGCATCTCGGCGACCTCGACCTCGACCTCCAGCGCGGTCGCGAAATGGGTGCCGTGCACGACCTCGCGCTGCACCGCCTCGACGATGGCCGGATGGGCATGGCCGAGCGGCAAGGCGCCGAAAGACATCATCCAGTCGATATACTCGTTGCCGTCGACGTCGCGGAGGCGGGCGCCCGAGCCGCTGCGCATATAGGGCGGGTAAGGGGCATAATTGGTCGGCCCGCGCGAGGCCGAGCTCACCCCCTCCACCAGTACCTTCAGCCCCCGTTCGAAGAGCTGACCCGAAGCCGTGTTCCGCAGCATGTTTCGTCTTCCTCGCCTTGCAGCCGGCGTGCCGTTGTCGTGCGGTCCGCCTTGACCCGTGTTTTCTATTATGCTCACTTGTTGACTATTGGAAACAAGCTGATTTGCATTGTCAAGGCGTCGACCGGCCGAAAGAGAGAAACGGAATGCAGGTTGTTTGGTCGGCTCAGCAGTTGGCGCATAACGGCACGCGCTTCATTCGTTCAGGCCAGGTCGTGCCCAGCCCGGAGACCGCGGAGCGGGCAATCTTCATCCACGACGCGCTGGTCCGGCGCGGCCATGCCTTGATCGAACCACGCGATCTCGGGCTCGCCCCGATCCTGGCCGTGCATGACGCGGATTTCGTCTCGTTCCTTCAGATGGCGCGGGCCGACTGGACCGCATTCGCGGGGGCGGAGGCTGCGGCCATGCCGAACGTGCACCCGCGCGGTACCACGGCGCGCTGCCCGGCCGGCCCTGTCGGCCGGCTCGGCTGGTATACCGGTGACATGGCCTGCGAGATCACGGACGGCACCTGGCAGGCCGCCTATGCCGCCGCACGGGGCGCGGCGACGGCGGCACAGCTCGTTGCCGAGGGCAGCGCCTGCAGCTACGCGCTGTGCCGGCCACCCGGCCACCACGCCGGCAGCGATCGCGCCATGGGTTTCTGCTACCTCAACAATGCGGCGGTTGCCGCCGAGGAACTGCGCAAGCGCTTCGACCGCGTCGCCATCCTCGATGTCGACGTCCATCACGGCAACGGCACGCAGGAGATCTTCTACGAACGCGGCGACGTCTATTTCGCCTCGATCCATGGCGATCCCGACCAGTATTACCCGTTTTACTGGGGCTATGCCGATCAGCGCGGCGAAGGCGCGGGTGAAGGCGCGACCCTCAACGTCCCCTTCCCGGTCGGCTCGGGCGATGGCCCCTTCCTCGACGCGCTCGCGGCGGCGCTGGATGGCATCCGAGGCTTTGCTCCGCAGGCGCTCGTGCTGTCGCTCGGCGTCGACGCCTCGGTCCATGATCCGCATGGGCGACACACGGTCAGCGATGCCGGCTTCCGGCGCATGGCCGAACGGATCGCGCAGTTGAACCTGCCCATGGTGATCGTGCAGGAAGGCGGTTACGCCTCGGCTGCGCTCGGCGAGACGGTCGCTGATATTCTCGACATCCTGGGGTGACCATGTCTGCCACGCTTCTCATCGTCTCGCTCGGCGAGCTTGGCACCAACGTGCTCGAAGCGGCGGGGCGCAGCGGCCTGTTCGAACGGATCGTGGTGGCGAGCCGCTCGATCGACAAGGCACGCGCCCGCATCAATAACGCCCTGCTCGGCTGCGGCATCGACGGCTTTTTCCCCAGATTCGAAGCGGTGGGCTTCGATTTCAACGAGCCGGCCAGTGTCGCCGCCCTGCGCCGCATCGCGCCGGACATCGTGTTCTGCGCGCCGACGCTCTTACCCTGGTGGAAGGTAGGAGGGCTCGACGGCGCAGCGGAAACCCCGGCCGAGAAGGTGCCGTTCGGCGGCTATGTCAGCCTCCAGCTCGCGCCGATGGCGATGTTCCGCGACCGCCTGGCGGAGGCCGCCATCGACACGCACTGGATCGCCGCGTCCTTCCCGGACGTCGTCAATCCGAGCCTGGCGCGCAGCGGCCTCAGGCCGAGTTGCGGCATCGGCAATGTCCGCGAGCCCGTCGCCAAGATCCAGGCACTGCTGGGCGAGAGGCTCGGCGTCCCACCGGCGCGGGTCGAGGTCAGGCTGGTGGCTCAGCACGCCTTCGAATACGCGGTGTTCCAGGCTGAGCCCGCGGCCGAGCTGCCGCCCTATCTCCTGCAGGTGACCGTCGACGGCAAGGACTACAGCGAGCTGGGCCACGAAGCTCTGAGCGCTCCGTTCCCCTTCCCGTTCGATCTGCATTTCAACCGGATCACGGCCTCTGCTGCCATCGATGCCATGCGCGCATTGCTGCACCCGTCGCCGGTGCGCACGCATCTGCCCGGCGTGCTCGGGTTGGTCGGCGGCTATCCCGTGCGTGTCGAGAACGGAGAGATCAGCCTCGATCTCGCCGAGCACTGGAGCGAGGCGCAAGCCGTCGCCATCAACGAGCGCTCGCTCCGCTGGGACGGCGTCGAGCGCATCGAATCCGACGGAACGATCGTCTTCACCGCCGAGGCGACACGGGCGCTGCATGTCCTGACCGGCTCGACCATCGAGCAGATCCATCCCCGCAACGCAGCGGATCAGGCGCGGCTCATCATGCCATTTCTCGGCTGAGCCTCGCCCGGAGCGACAAAAACGAAGAAGCGGCCCCTCGGGGCCGCTTCGCCATTTCCGCAAAGACGATCCGAAAAGCGGGCCTATGCCGCCCGGTCGGTCATCCGGTTCCAGCCGTCGCGGAGCTTGTAGGCATTGCCGACCACCGGCAGGAACCAGGGGCGGCCGTCATAGGTCGGCAGGGTCCGGAACGGCACGCGGTCGAGGCCCTTGATCACGCCGGGGTGGCCCATCGCCCTGAGCGCCGCCGCATGGCCGAGATAGCTCAGCATCATCACGCCACTGCCATTGCAGCCGCAGGCATAGTGCACGCCCTCGTGCACGCCGATATGCGGCAGCCAATCGAATGCCAGCGCGAAATTGCCGTACCAGGCATGGGTCAGCTTCGTCTGGGCGAGTTCGGGGAAGACATTCGTCATGAAGCCGTGCAGCCGCGTCGCGGCCGTGCGGGCTCCGTCATCGCTAAAGCTGGCGCGGCCGCCGAACAGGATCCGCCGTCGATCCGGCGAGGTGCGAAAATAGTAGAGGATGCGCTTAGTGTCGGCGACCGGCCTTCCGCCGGGAATCAGCGCTTCAGCAAGGCCCGGCGCCAGCGGCTCGGTGGCGATCATGTAGCTGCGGGCCGGGATCAGGCGACGCCGGACCCAGGTCGCGGCCTGATCGGTATAGCCGTTGGTGGCGAGGATCACCTGCCGGGCGCGGATTTCCTTGCCCGGAAAGCGGACCAGGAAGCCGGCGCCGTCCCGGACGATCTCCTGCACGGGCAGGCGCGAGAACAGCGACGCGCCAGCAGCGACAKCCGCCCGGCGCAGGCCAGCGTGATAGCGCGCCGGATGCAATTGCCCGCCGTCGAAATAGAGATAGCCGCCATGGTACAGCGAGGTCTTCACTTCGCTCTTGAGTTTGGATGGCTGAACCACCGCCCCGATCACCCGGCCGGCGGCCTTCGCCTTCTCGTGCCGGAGCTGTTGGGCGAGATGGTCGCGCCGGGTATGGGCACCGAAGAAGAAGCCGGTCCATTGATAGTCGCAGTCGATCCCCAGCGCAGCGATGCGCTCGCCGAGGAAGGCCCGGCCCGCGGTGAAATCGGCAAGGACCCCGCGCGCCACGTCTTCGCCGAAGCGCCTGCTGAGTTCACCGGTTGCGACCTTGCTCTCCGCCCGGATCTGCCCGCCATTGCGCGTGCTCGCGGCCTCGCCGATCAATTGCGCATCGACGACGGCGACGTCGCAACCGGCGCTGGCCAGAGTGATCGCGGCATTCAGGCCCGTCAGCCCGGCGCCGATGACCAGGAAGTCGACATCCCGCAGCTCGGATTGCGGCCGACCTTCCTCTGGCGGCGCCGCTTCCCACCAATAGGGCGTCTCGACAAATCCGTCGCTGAAGAGCGTCATCTTTCGCCAGCCTCTCGCGAGGCCCTCCTGAAAACGGTGCGCCTTCGCGACGCCGACGAAAGCGGCATCCGGCCGAAGCACGAGCCGGTGGGACATGGGGAAAGCCGGGCGCTGCATCGTGACGCCGGCATGAGAGAAGCTATCGAGCGCCCACGATCAGCGGCAAATGATTTAGTCTCATTCGATGGATGAGCGGCGGCGACGGCATGTTGTGCTCACCCAAGCATCAGGCCCGGTGGATCACGAAGGTCTTGCGGGTCGTCTCGACCACCTGCCAGAGCCCGGTGAAGCCGGGACGGATGACGAAAGTGTCGCCCGCCTTTACGGTGCGCGGCACGCCGCCATCCTCGGTGAGGATCGACACCCCCGAGAGGATGGAGCAGAACTCCCACTTGTCATAGGCGACGCGCCAGGTGCCCGGCGTCGCCTCCCAGATGCCGGAGGTGACGCTGCCACCGGCATGTCGCTCCATCATCCAGGCCCTCGCCTCGGGCGCGCCCTCGACGACGCGTTCCCTGGCGATCGCGATGGCGACCGGCTCCACGCCAGCAACGTCGATCGGCAAAAACAAGGGCATCATATCGGTCATCTCCCGGTGTCGGCGCCGGTGAACCGGCGGCGCCTCGTGTGGTGATCTGTCGAGCCCGATGCAGGATCAGGCCGGCACGGCCGCAGACCTCGGAAACTCCGGCGCCTCCGCGGCGCGCCCCGAAGAAGCCAGGCTTTCGATCGCGGCAGGCAGGCCATCCCGGCCGCAACGCAGGCCGAGATCGCGCAGGGTCAATTCGACGGCTGCGAGGCAGCCCAGGATCATCGGCTCGTTGAGATCGCCGAGATGGCCGATCCGGAACGCACGGCCGGCGAGCGCACCGAGCCCGCCACCGAGCGCGACGCCGCGATATGCCCGGGCGTGCTCTCGGACCCGCCCGCTGTCGAAACCCGCCGGCGTCAGGATCGTGGTGACGGAGGTCGAGCGCTCGTCCGGCCGGAGGGCATTCAGGCAGAGGTCGCCGGCCACCCCCCAGGCCTCGACCGCATGCCAGACGGCTCGCGCGAGCCTGGCATGGCGGAGCTGCGCCCCGGCGAGCCCCTCTTCGCGCAGTATCTGGAGGGCGGCCTGGAGTGCGAACAGGCCATGCTCCGGCGCCGTGCCGCAAAAGCGGCGATATCCTTCCGCTCCGAGCCGATACGCCCAATCCCAATAATGACGCGGCCTGCGCGCATCTGCGGCGACGGCTCGCGCACGCGGATTGGCCGCGACGAAGGCCAGGCCGGGCGGCCCCATCAAGGCCTTCTGCGACGCGCCGATCGCGACGTCGACGCCCCATTCGTCCATGCGGAACGGCGCGGCGCCCAGCGAGGCCACGACATCGACCACGAGCAGAGCCGGGTGCCGGGCCGCATCGATCGCGGCGCGCAAGGCGGGAACATCGCTGGCGACCCCGGTCGCCGTGTCAGCATGAACCGCGAGAACGGCCTTGATCCTGCCGGCGCGATCATCCCGCAGCGTGGCTTCGAGCCGCTCCGGATCGATGGCGCGCCTGATGTCGCCGGGCATGATCTGCGCGTCGATGCCGAGCATGCGGGCGTGGGCTGCCCAGCTTTCGGAGAAATATCCCGTCTCCGGAATGAGTGCTGCCTCTCCGGGTGCGAAGAGGTTGCTGAGCACAGCTTCCCAGCCGCCATGTCCGTTGGCCGCATAGATGAACATGTCGCCGGCCGTAGCGAAGACCCCCTTGAGATCGACGAGGCAGGACTGCACGATCTCCGCCAGCTGCGGATCACTGAGATCCAGCGGTTGCCGGTGCATGGCATTCAGGACGCGGTCCGGAATCGCACTCGGCCCTGGTGTATGCAAGAACTGCCGGCCTGGCTGATACATGACGAACTCGCGGTCGAATGAATGCGGTTCGCGAGTTAGAAATCAGCTTGCACAGCGCAACAAATTATATTTTTTCAGGCCATGGATTAAATTAGAGAATTCGCCAAATCAATCTTATTGTTTCGAATATATATTATATGTATATACATTATCAACATCGATCTACTGAATCATTTATAGTATAATTATTATATTAATTTAGATTTTCGGGCGCTCTCATCGTTAGCTGGAAAGGCCGAGGGTCACCTCGGAGCTCGTCCCGAAAGGACCGGGCGGCTCGGGGCTCGTAATTCCATCCTGCACAACACGGTTGACGACAGCCCAACTCGCCCTCCCCTGCGGGCTGGCGAAGCGGCCGCTCACCAGAAGCTCGGCGGCTCGATTGGGACCGAGCTTGCGGGCGAGGCGTTGCGTGCCACCGCAGCCGCTTCGAGCCTTCCCSGCGCTCCTCCTCGCTCAACGAGACCTACAGGGATTGGCGCGTCGCCTGCATCCAGCAGGGGAGTACGAAGCGCTGTATGTTGAGTCGGGTCCAGTCGAGCAAACAATTTCGCTTAGGTGTTTGATCCCGGGCTTTGATGGTGCAATCTCAACGCATGAATCGAGGGATGCGCTAGGGGCCAGGTTCACCACGGGAGCGCCACGACGACAGCGGCGGTCCGTCAAGCGATACAGCATAGTCATCTTTGGACGGCCCCTGCTCTGCAAGGGTTCATTTGGGATGACCTGACGATCGGTCGGGTGCGGTCATCTTTCCGGCCTGTTGGCGCGGCGCTAATGGCCGCTGGCCCTGATGGGGTCCGCTGACCAGGTCCGTTCAAGCGAGCGAGCGCGAAGCTCGGACTGTGCTGCGGTGTGCCTGGTTCGCGGCCGCGTTCCGATCACCATCAACCCTCGTGCACCCTTCCAGTCCTGGCGAGGATGTCGCCGAGCGTCTGGACATAGTGCCGGCCCAGTTCCGCGTGCTAGTTAGTGCTGCGCCGACCGAAATACGCCTGCCGGTCCTGCGAGGACGTCGTGGTGCAGGCGCCTGCAGGGCGGCATCCCGACCGAGGCGACGGTCGCCCAAGTTCTGGTCTCGAAATATGCCGATCATCTGCCGCTGTATCGTCAGGCCCAGATCTATGCGCGCCAGGGCGTCGCGCTCGATCGTGATGAACTCGACCGGCATACGCGCGGTCATGGCTGAAAAGGCCGCCGACGGCGGGTTTCGGAGCTGGTCTATGGGGACCTATCTGATGGATCGCTTCAGAGATGAGAACAGAGCTCTGCTGCCCCCATTCCCAGGCGGCTTCGCGGCAGCCTTCCCGGGCGCGGCCGGGTTTTAAGCCGCCCTACTCCGGTGGACGTTCTTCGGCCTCCCCGGCGATCTGGGTGCTCCTGTTACTTGATTCACATTGACTCGCGCCTTCTGATGTTCTTGTTATGTTCTGCAAATGGGAGCGCATCGCGATGCACATGTCCCCCGCCGTCCTCGGACCTCCAATCTTTCTCCCGGTCTACCTGAAGGCCGTGCGMGCGGGCTTTCCTTCGCCGGCCGATGACTACCTCGACACACCGATCGACCTGTCGTGGGCGCTGATCAAGAACGCCCCCGCGATATGCGTTCGCCGCGTTACACGACGCGGCTCGAAGAGGTGCCGGTCGTAGGGAGAGCGTGATGTCGGGATTCATCCATCAAGTCGAAATGATATTGGACCCCGTCGCCGCGCCGGAGCGCCTGCGCAGGATCGAGAGCTGGTGTGGGGACTGGCAAATCGGCTTCCGGGTTCTCGATCGCTTTCCAGGGTCCGATACGGTCCGAAGCGCATTCGAAGACCGAGGCTTGGCTCGCGCCTTCGTCGGCCATTTCGGCGGGGTGCTCGTCGACGAGAATGAAATCGAAAATGCCATGGTGGGCGACGCCGCAGCCGAGGACGCTTATGATCGGCTCGCCCGCGAGTATCCAGATTGAACGACCGGCGCGATCATCCGACAACACCGGACGGCAGATACTTCATGGCCGCCGGGAGGCTTTGGCGAGCAACAATCCCGCCCTTCTCCCCGAAGACGGCGATGAATGCTCGCGTGTGAAACATCGTGCCACACCCCGGATCGGTGGCAGGCAGCGTCCTCTCGCATTGTACTTCGTTGTAGCCACTCATTTCAGCGCTCCATCGACCTTAATGACGCAGCGCGGATCGAACCCGCTGTTCTCGCGATCCCGGTGGAGGTTTGGATAGCCGGCCTGATTTGCAAAAATGCGCGTCTTGCCTACCCGATAATCGTGCGATCCATGGTCGTGTCCATGGATCCAGAGCTCAGGCTGAAACTGTTCGATCATAGCGCTGAGATCTGACACGAATGCCGGCGACAGCGCGCTGCCCTGGTGCCTTGGCTGAACGGATTGCGGGTGTGGCGCGTGATGGGTCACCACGACGGTCGGCCCGTCATGCGAAGTTGCCAGTTCGCCGCGAATAAAAGCAAGATCGAGCCGATGCTCTGCCGCGGCGTGCCATGGCATGAAGCGACTGAAGTGTCCGCTCTCCTCGCGGTACCGGATCAGGCGATGGTCATTCAGTTCCTGGCCAGCCGTGATCATCGAGGGTTTGGGAGTTCCGAGCAGTCGATAGTCGGTCCAAAGCGTGCACCCAATGAAGCGGACGCCATTGATGCTGACCACCCGTCGATGCAAAAAGTGAATGTCGGCGTTGTCAGCGACCCTTCTGGCCTCGGCTAGATTCGACTTCATCTCGCTGCGGTAAAACTCGTGGTTTCCTGCGACATAGACGACGGGGCATCCCATTAGGGGACCGGACTCCCTTTGGCGGGCCATCCACTCGATCGCGCCGACAATAGGCTGACCAATGTCGCCAGCAAAAACGGCCACGTTGAATTCTGGCATGGGCGTCGGGAACTCAAATGGCCCGAACTCCAGATGAAGGTCCGAAATCACGAGCAGACGCATTCGCGCACCCGCTCGAGTAGCTGATGGATCTCAGGCGACTGCACTTCGTCAGCGGATATCCGGCGCTCTTCACGACCGTTCACAGCTGCTTCGAAGGCGTCGATAGTCATGGCGTGCATGCCGACGGCCCTCGGCCCCACGATATCTGCCTCTAGGGTGTCACCGATGAACAAGATCCGCTCGGCGCGAAGGCCGAGTTCCTCGCAAACGCAATGAAAGATTTCTGGCTGTGGCTTGATGAAGCCGACTTCAAACGAAAGGACGAGCGCGTCAGGAATACCTGGGAGGATAGCTAGCAGCGGTTCAGCATAAGGCTGGGCCAGATTCGAGCAGACTCCGATGCGCAAGTCAGCCCGTCGGAGCGCTGCCCAAAGCACCGCCATTCCGG
>NZ_JBFTRC010000010.1:0-120139 GCF_056399325.1 Allobosea sp. 01N443 | reverse complement strand
CGGTTCAGGCGGCGGCGCGGCGGGTGGGCGTGGCTGCGCGGGTGGCGCTGCGCTTGGCGCCGGAGGCGCGACCGGCCGCTGGATCGCAGGCGGCGCCCCGGGTGCTCCGGGAGCGGGCCGCGGGCGTTCGGCCCCAGGCGGGCGCGCCTCGCCGGGCGCGGCTGAGGCTCCCGGGGGGCGAGGCCGGCGCGGCTGTCCGGGCTCTTCGTCCGACGGCGCAGGAGCCTGCGCTAATCTCATCGGTGCCTGCGCCGGTTCGACCGCGAAGCCGCCATRCGACAGGGTCAGGCCGGGAAGGACAGTACCGATCAGAAGCCAGTTTTTCGTGCGCGTCATGAGTTCCGTTTCCGTTTCAGTGGCTCGGGCTATCAGCGCGCGTGCGCACTGAACCCGCCATGAACCGAAAACGGCCGAAATCGGGCAGGGTTCCTCCCCGCCCGACCCGAGCTGTGCGGGCTAAAGCCCGGCCTCGGCCTTTACATAGCGCGCGATCTCGGCGTGGCTGGCAAACCAGCAATCGCCCTTCGCCTTGGCATGCCGGATCAGCTCCTCGAGGATCCAGATGCGCGAGCGGTAGGTGATGACATGGGGATGCATGGTCAGCAGGAAGAGCCCGCCTTCCTCATGGGCGCGGTCGAATTCGCGGCGGAAGATGTCGAATACGGCTTCCGGCGCCGTGTAGGGCCGCAGCGCCTGGAAGCGGTTCATGTTGAAATAGACCGCATCGTCGCGGATCCATTCGACCGGAAGCTCGACCATGCCCGTCGGCTCGCCCTTCTCGATGATCTCGTAGGGGTCGTCATCGGCAAAGAGCGAGGAATCGTAGAGCAGGCCGAGTTCGCGCTCGATGCTCAGGGTCACTTCCGAAAAATCCCAGGACGGCGTGCGCATGCCGACCGGCCTGACGCCGGTGATCTTCTCCAGCGTATCGGCTGAGCGCAGATGCAGTTCGCGTTCGGCCGCGGGCGGCACGGCGGTGTTGACCTCATGGATCCAGCCATGCAGGCCGATCTCGTGGCCTTCCGCTATGACGCGGCGTTGCTCGTCGGGATAGAGCAGGGCGGTTACCGCCGGCACGAAGAAGGTCGCCTGGATCTGTTCCTTCGCCATCAGGCTGAGGATGCGCGGCATGCCGACGCGGTTGCCATACTGGCCCCAGGAGAGGCGGCCGACCGATTTGCCGCCATCGCGCAATTCGTTCGTCTCATGATCGACGTCGAAGGAGAGGGCGACGGCGCAGCGCGCGCCGTTCTTCCATTTCGTGGGCTTCAGGTTGCGGCCTGCGCGCACGCGCTCGACCTTGTCGCGCCAGACCTCCTCGGGCCATTGCCAGGGTTCGAGAGCAGGTTCGGTCATGGCGGATGTCCTTCAGGCTGGCGGGGCGGTCGGCAGGACCGGCACGGCGGCCAGGAGCCTGCGTGTGTAGTCGTGGCGCGGATTGTCGTAGATCTGGCCCGCTGGCCCCTCCTCGACGATCTTGCCGCGATACATGATCGCGACCCGGTCGCAGAGATGGCGCACTACCGAGAGGTCGTGCGAGATGAAGATCAGGGTCAGGTTCAACTCGGTCTGCAACCGCATCAGCAGGTTGATGATCTGTGCCTGGATCGAGACGTCGAGCGAGGCGACCGGCTCGTCGCAGACCACGACATCAGGCTGCATGGCGAGCGCACGCGCGATCGCGACGCGCTGGCGCTGGCCGCCGGAGAATTGATGCGGATAGCGGCTGGCGAAGGCGGGATCGAGCCCGACGGCGGCGAGCCATTGCCGGACATATTCGGCCGCCCCCGCCCTGGTGACGATGCCATGCGTGATCGGCCCCTCGGCAATACTGTCGCCGATGCTCATACGCGGATTCAGCGAGGCGAAGGGGTCCTGGAAGATGGTCTGGATCCGGGTGGTGTTCTTGTGCGGCCGCGCGCCGCCGCCCATCACCGGCTCGCCCTCCAGCCGCACCGTGCCGGAGTTCGGCGCATAGATGCCGGCCGCAATACGCCCGAGCGTCGATTTGCCCGAGCCCGATTCGCCGACGAGGCCGAGTGCCTCCCCCCGCGGGACGGTCAGGCTGACGGAATCGACGGCCTGGACCCCACGGCCCGGTTGCGACAGTCCAAGCTTCTGGCCGAGCAGGCGCAGGATGCCGGGCGGGGTCTGGAACAGCTTGCTGACGTCCTGAATGACGAAATAGGAGGCGTCCGCCTTCGATCCACGCGACGGTGAGGCACCGGAGGTGCGTGCCGGCGGCGATGCATCGGGGACACCGCCGCCCCGGGCGAGGAAAGTGCCCGGCTTGGCGCGGGACGGCAGCGAATCGAGTAGCGACTGGGTGTAGGGATGCTGCGGCCTGGTCAGCACGTCGAGCACAGGCCCGGTCTCGACGATCCTGCCGTAGCGCATCACGCAGACGCGGCTGGCGATCGAGGCGACCGTCGCCAGATCATGGCTGATCCAGATCAGTGCCGTGCCGAGCTCCGCCACCAGCTCCTTCATTTCGGCCAGGATCTCGGCCTGGATCGAGACATCGAGCGCCGTGGTCGGTTCGTCGCAGATGATCAGCTTTGGCCGGTGCAGCAGAGCGATGGCGATGGCGACGCGCTGGCGCATGCCGCCGGAGAACTGATGCGGGTAGAAATCGACCTTCGCCTCGGGCTCTGGAATCCGGACCTGGGCAAGCGCCGCGATGGCGCGCCTGCGCCCTTCTTCTGCCGAAACCTTCTCATGCGCCTCCAGCGCCAGCAGGATCTGGGCGCCGATCGTCAGGACCGGGTTCAGCGTCATCAGCGGGTCCTGGAAGACCATCGAGATGATCTTGCCGCGAATTGCGCGCAGGTCGCGGGACGGCAATCCGATCAATTCGCGCCCTTCGAGCCGGATCGAGCCGCTCTCGATTTTTCCTGGCGGGTCGATCAGGCCGATGATCGAGAAACCCGTGATGCTCTTGCCGGAGCCGGATTCGCCGACGAGGCCCATGACCTCGCCGCGCTTCAGTGAGAAGGAGACGCCGTCGACGGCTTTCACGACGCCGGCACGGGTGTGGAAATGCGTCGCGAGGTCACGGACCTCGAGCAGCGGCACTGCCTCGGCCGAGCCACTCATCGCCTGAGCCTCGGGTTGACCTGGTCGCGGATCTGGTCGCCGACGAGGTTGATTGCGACGATCAGGATGATCAGCGCGACGCCGGGATAGATCGAGATCCAGTAGCGGCCCGACATCATGTACTGGAAGCCGTTGGAGATCAGCATGCCGAGCGAGGGCTCTGTCACCGGCAGGCCGACACCGAGAAAGGAAAGCGTCGCTTCGAGCGCGATGGCGCTCGCCACCTGCACCGTCGCGACCACGATCAGGGGCGGCAGGCAGTTCGGCAGGATATGGCGCCAGACCACCCGGCGGGCCGGCAGCGGCGTCGAGAAGGCGGCCTCGACATAGTCCTTGCCGCGCTCGGCCGCGGCTGCGCCATGGGCCGTGCGGGCAAAATAGGCATATTGCGCGGCTGCCAGCGCCGCGATGAGCTGGAATTTGCCCTGGCCGAGCACGGCCGAAATCACCAGCGCGAGCAGGATCGCCGGGAAGGCAAGCTGGAGATCGATGATGCGCATGATGAACGCTTCCCAGCGGCCGCCGAGATAGGCGGCGGTGATGCCGAGCGTGACGCCGACCGTGAAGGCGAGCGAACCGGCGATCAACCCCATCTGCAGCGAGATGCGCAGGCCGTAGAGGATGGCCGAGAACAGGTCGCGGCCCTGCGCGTCGGTGCCGAGCAGATGGGTGAAGCCGCCGGAGCCGACATAGCCCGGCGGCCGGCGCGCATCTGACAGGGTGAGATTGGCGAGATCATAGGGATCCTRCGGCGCGATCCAGGGCGCAAGGAGCGCCACGCCGATCATCAGCACGACGACGACGAGGGCTGCGAGCGCCACCTTGCTCTCGCGGAACTCGTTCCAGAATCGGGCGAGGGGCGAAGCCTGCTTCATTACGCGCGCGCCTTTCTCAGGCGCGGATCGAGCGCGACATAGGTCAGATCGACCAGGAAATTGATGGTGATGAAGACGAAGGCGACGAGCATCAGATAGGCGACCATGACCGGCCGGTCGAGCGACGTGATGGAGTCGATGATCAGCTTGCCGATACCGGGCCAGGAAAAGATCGTCTCGGTGACGACCGCGAAGGCCAGCGTCGAGGCGAATTCGAGGCCGAAGACGGTGACGATCGGGATCGCGATCAGGCGCAGCACATGCCGGCGCAGGACGGTCCATTCCGAAAGTCCGGCGGCTCGGGCAAATTTCACCGTATCGGTCAGCATCACCTCGCGCGTCCCGGCCCGGGCCAGCCGCGTCATCAGGGCGAGCTTGAAGAAGGCGAGGTTAAGGGCCGGCAGCAGCAGATGGCTGAGCCCGTTCAACGTCAGAAAACTCCACTCGACGCCGAAAAGCGAAGCGGTCTCGCCGCGGCCACCGGCAGGCAGCCATTGCAGCTCGACTGCGAAGGTGATGATCAGAACCAGGCCGATCCAGAAGGTCGGTACGGAGAAGCCGAGGATCGAGATCGCCATGATGATCTTGGCGAGCAGGCTGTCGGGCTTGTAGCCGGCATAGATGCCGGCCGGCACGCCGATCAGGGCCGCTCCGAATACGGCAGCCAGCGTCAGCTCCAGCGTCGCGGGCAGGCGCGACAGGATAAGTTCCAGCACCGGCATGCCGAAGACGAAGGAACGGCCGAAATCGCCGTGGAGCACACGACCAAGGAAGGTGAAATACTGTTCCCAGAGCGGTCGATCGAGCCCGTAGCGGGCAATCGTCTCGAGTCTCATCTCCTGGCTGACATCGGGCCCGATCAACACGTCGATCGGGTTGCCGATGGCGTAGACGCCGACGAAAACCAGCGCCGACATGACGAGCATCACCAGCAGAGCCTGGACGATGCGCCCGAGGATGTGCCCTAGCATCTGACGAAGCGCCTGGCGCCTGCGGTCACGGCCAGTTCTCCGCGATCACCGCCCGCGTCTCCTCGACGCCTACCTGCCAGAGGCTGAGCATCTCGTTGTCGGAGCGCTGGTAGCGCCCGTGGAAATTTCCGTCGCCCAGGATCTCGCGCTTCTTCGCCGGGTTCGAGGCCTGGTAGAGCGCGCGATCGAAGGGCGGCTTCACTGCATCCGGCATGGCGACGCCGTCGAGCCGGGTCCAGGGGAAGTTCTCCATCCAGGAGGCATGCGAGGCAGCGGGATCGACCGCCTTCACCGCCGCCTGGAAGCGCGGCCCTGCCCACCAATCATGCAGCTTGACGCTGGCATCGGGGCGGCGGCCCATCCATTCCGTGCAGAAGGTCATCACGGGTGCATTGCCGCCATGGCCGTTGACCAGCACGATGCGGCGGAAGCCGGAGCGGTAGAAGCCCTCCAGCATATCCTCGATCAGCGCGACATAGGTGCTCATCCGCAGCGAGACGGTGCCGGGGAAGGCGACGAAGCCTGGCGTCATGCCATAGGCCAGCACCGGGAAGACGGGTACGTTCAGCGGCTCGGCCGCATCGCCTGCCACTTTCTCTGCCAGGATCGCGTCGGTGGCGAGGCTCAGATAGGCGTGCTGCTCGACACAGCCGAGCGGCAGCACACAGCGGTCATCCCGCTGGGCCTGCGCTTCGATCTGCATCCAATTCATCTCGGCGACACGCACGGCCCGTTCCTTGCTTTTCTCTGGCAGTGCGCCATCCTTGACTCCCAGTCAGAACGTCGTCAAGTTCCATTTGGAACTAAACGGGAGCTCATCATGCGCCGCGCCCCCACATCACTCTCGCGTCTCGACCATGAGCGCGAAGCGGCGTTGCGCGATCTCGACCCGCTCACCGTCACCAAGCTCTGGGACAATCCCTGCTGGCTGTCGTTCCGGTTGAACTTCGTCGCCTTCCGCTTCAACGATCCGGTCTATCGCTGGATAGAGACCCGCTACGGCCTGGTCCGCCCGGAATTCGTCGCGCTCTACGCGGTCGGCCTGAAGGAGGGTGTGGCTGCAAAGAACATCGTGGCCTCGTCCGGTTTGCCGAAGAACACGCTCAGCCGCGCCATCCAGAAGCTGCTGACCCGGCGCCTGCTCAAGCGCGAGACGGACCGGGACGACCTGCGCAGCTTCGTGCTGCGCCTGACGCCTGCAGGACGCGCCATTTTCGAGGAGACCATGCCGCTGATGGTGAAGCAGCAGAGCGCCATGCTCTCGGCCTTGACCGAGGCCGAGCAGCGCCAGCTTTGCGAATTGATGGACAAGCTCGTCATTGCCTCTCCGGTGTGGCCGGCGGATCTCGAGCCCCAGTCATAGACCGGGTCGGGCGAAGCGTTCTTCCAAAGAGTTGCGGGATGGTGGTGGGTCTTCACTGCCGTACCGCGCCAATTGAGAACAACAGTCGAGTCAGGATCGCCTAATCAAGTGACACCACGGCGCCTCGTTGCGTGGGCCGACTGCCACCGCCGAGGCCACATAATAAACCAGCGGGAGGGCCGACATGTCGGCCTTTACCGAAACAAAACAGGGGAATTCGTCATGAAGCTTGCCACCACCGTCCGCATCTTCGGACTCGCGGCCGCACTCAGCGCCTCCGTCTCCGGGGTCGCCCTAGCGCAGACGCTTACAATCGGCGTTCGCGCCGGCCCGGAATCGATCGATCCGCACTTCACCGCGACCGGCACCCATGCCGAAGCGCTGAAGCATGTCTTCGACACRCTGACCTGGTCGGGCGACAAGCTGCAGATCGAGCCGCGGCTTGCGACGAGCTGGAAGGCGATCGAGCCTTCGGTCTGGGAGTTCAAGCTGCGCCCGGGCGTCAAGTTCCATGACGGTTCCGACTTCACCGCCGAGGATGTGAAATTCTCGATCGAGCGCATCCCCGTGGTCGCCGGGCCGAACCCGACCACGATCTATGTGCGCCGCGTCAAGGAGGTGAAGATCATCGATCCGCTGACGGTCCATATCGTCACCGACGGGCCGGCCCCGAACTTGCCGAACGACTTCATCCGCCTCTTCATCGTCTCCCACAAGGCGGCGGCCGGACTGACCAAGGACAACGCCAACGAGGCCTTCAATACCGGCAAGGCAGCGGTCGGTACCGGCCCCTACAAGTTCGTGTCCTGGACGCCGAAGGACCAGCTCGTGCTGGAGCGCTTCGACGGCTATTGGGGCGAGAAGGAGCCTTGGGCCCGCGTGCTGCGCAAGGAGCTGCCGAACGACGCCGCCCGCGTCGCCCAGCTCAAGGCCGGGCAGGTCGATATCATCGTGCGGGCGCCGGCATCCGACGTGCCGACCCTGAAACGCGACTCCAAGCTCGCGGTCACGACGGTCGACACGGTCTATGTCTTCAACATGGAGCTCGACATGCGGGACAAGTCCCCGCAGGTCAGCGCCAAGGATGGCTCACCGCTGCCGAAGAACCCGCTCCAGGACGTCAAGGTGCGCGAGGCGATCGATCTCGCCATCGATCGCCCGGCCCTGGCGGAGATTGCGATGGAAGGTCTCGGCTCGCCGGTGAACCAGCTCGTGACGCCGGATATCGCGGGTTACAATAAGTCGCTGCCGGCGCTGAAGCCTGACCTCGCCAAGGCCAAGAAGCTGATGGAGGAGGCCGGTTACGCCAACGGCTTCAAGGTCGCCTTCTCGTTCACCAATGACCGCCTTCCCGGCGACCGTCAGGTCGGCACGTCCATCGCCCAGATGCTGGCGCGGATCGGCATCGACGTGAATGCCAATGCCCAGCCGGGCGCGGTCTTCTTCCCGGCCCGCCTGCGCGGTGATTTCTCGATGTCGATGTCCGGCTGGGGCACGCTGACCGGTGAGTCAAACTACACGCTTTCCTCGGTGGTGCACTCGAACGATCCGGCCAAGAAGCTCGGCGCCTTCAACGTGCTGGGCTACAAGAACGCCGCGCTCGACAAGCTGATCGAGGATGCGGCGGTGGAGATGGATGAGGCCAAGCGCAACAAGTTCCTCTCCGATGCCAACGCCATCGTCGCACAGGACCGGCCACGTCTGCCGATCGTCGCCGTCGGCTCGGCCTGGGCCATGCAGAAGGACAAGGTCGTGATCAAGCCGCGCGTGGATGAAGACACGCTCGCCATGGACATCAAGCCCGCCAAGAAATGAGGCTTCGGCCTCGCTCGCCCGGTTCCTGCAAATATGCAGGAACCGGTATAAAAACGCGCCGAACGAGTATCGGGCATGCGTGGAGAGACTAGCCGCAAGGCCAGTAGGTGGGGTATGTGCCCCGCCGCCTGCTCTCCCCTTTCCCGACTACACGGTTCGACCTCTCCCACTGCGGGAGAGAGGGAAACGCACCAGGATTACCCATGACAATCTCACCTATTGCCCTGGCCATTCATGGCGGTTGTGGCACCTTGCCCAAGGCCGAGATGACCGAAACGGAGTGGACCGAGGCCAAGGCGGATCTCGCCGCCTCGCTCCGCGCCGGCTGGGCCGTTCTCAGCAAGGGCGGCTCGGCCGTCGATGCGGTCGAGGCCGCGGTGCTGGTGATGGAGAATTCGCCGCATTTCAATGCCGGCCACGGGGCCGCGTTCAACGCGGATGGCGAGCATGAGCTCGACGCCTCCATCATGGATGGCGAGACGCTGGCCGCCGGCGCCCTTTGCGGCGTCAAGCGCATCCGGAACCCGATCGGCGCCGCCAAGGTGCTGATGCGCCGCGGCGATCCGCTTTTCCTGGCCGGCACGGCCGCGGACAGCTTCGCCGAGTCGGAGGGGCTCGACATGGTCGAAAACGAGTATTTCTCGACCGAGCGGCGCCGCAAGAATCTGTCCTCGATGAAGATCCGCGAGCTTGTCGGCACCATGTCCGAAGCAAGCGAGGCCGAGAAGCACGGCACGGTCGGTGCGGTCGCGCTGGATGCCCAGGGCCATCTCGCTGCTGCGACCTCCACGGGCGGCTACACCAACAAGCCGGCCGGCCGTGTCGGCGACTCGCCGATCATCGGTGCCGGTACCTATGCGCGCGACGGGCGTTGCGCGGTCTCGGGTACGGGCAAGGGCGAATATTTCATCCGCTACTGCGTCGGGCACGAGATCGCCTCGCTGATGGCCTATGCCGGCCTGAGCCTCGAGGAGGCGACCGCCCGGGCGATAGCCGAGCTCACCGAGCACAGGATCGGGGCTGGCCTGGTCGCGATTGGTGCCGATGGCAGCATCGTCGCGCCCTATAATTCCGCGGGCATGTATCGTGGCTGGGTGACGCCCGATGGCTTCATCCATGTCGCGACCCATCGCGATGTCGAAGTCGCCGGTCAGCTCGAGGCGGCTGCGTGAGCACGCCTGAGCCGATCGTCATCTGGGGTGCGGGCGCGATCGGCGGCACGCTTGGAGCCTATTGGGCGCGCGCGGGCATTCCTGTCCTGCTCGTCGATGTCGTCCCCGAACATGTCGAAGCCTGCCGGACGACGGGCCTCGCGATCAGCGGGCCGATCGAGGAATTTCGCCAGGTCGTGCCCGCGGTGACGCCGGCGGAGCTGACAGGAACCTACAAGCGCATCGTGCTCGCGGTGAAGGCGGGCGCCACGCAAACGGCACTCGACGCGCTCGCCCCGCATCTGGCCGAGGACGGTTTCGTGCTCTCTGCCCAGAACGGCCTCAACGAACTGGCCATTGCCAGGCACGTCGGCGAGGCCCGGACCATGGGCTGCTTCGTCAATTTCGGCGCGGACTGGCACGGGCCGGGCGAGATTCTCTACGGCAACCGCGGTGCTGTCGTCGTGGGCGAGATCGATGGCGCGATGACGCCGCGCGCCCTCGAAATGCACAAGCTGATGCTGCTCTTCGAGCCCGACTCGATTTTGACCAGCAATATCTGGGGTTATCTGTGGGGCAAGCTCGCCTACGGGGCGATGCTGTTTGCCACGGCGCTGACGGATGATTCGATGTCGGCGAATTTCGCCGATCCGAAGCGGCTCGCCGTCTGGCTCGAACTCGGGCGGGAGGTCGGTGCGGTCGCGGCGGCGCGTGGCGTCTCCTCGCTCGGCTTCGGCGAGTTCGATCCGATGGTCTTCGCGCCGGGCCGGCCGGAATATCCGCAGATCGCCGCGATCGCCTGGCTCGCCGACTACACCTCGAAGACGGCCAAGACGCATTCCGGGATCTGGCGCGACCTTGCCGTGCGCAAGCGCAAGACCGAGGTCGATCCCCAAATCGGCATCATCGCGCGCCTCGGGCGCGAGGCCGGCATTCCGACCCCGACGATCGAGACGCTGGTGAGACTGATCCACGAGGTCGAGGACGGCGAGCGCCCACTCTCGTTCGATACGCTGAAGGTGCTGATCGACCAATGCAACTCCGCTTCGACAATCGCGTAGCCCTCGTCACAGGCGCTGCCCAGGGCATCGGCCGAGCCATCGCAACCGCCCTGGCTCGGTCCGGGGCTAGGGTGCATCTCGCCGATATCGATGCCGAGGGGGTCGCGAAGACCGCAGCCGAGATCGGGGCCAGGTTTCATGCCGTCGATCTCGCGACGCCGGACGCAGCGCGCGATCTGCTTGGCACGATCTCGGCCGAAAACGACTCGCTCGACCTGCTCGTCCATGCGGCGGGCGGGGTGCGCGGCCAGGTCGGGCGGCCGATCRAGGAGATTCCCGAGGCGGACTGGCGCAGCATTTTCGCCGCCAATGTCGATGCCGCCTTCTTCCTGACGCAAGCCGCAGCACCGGTGATGAAGCAGGCCGGCTATGGCCGCATCGTCACCATCTCGTCCGGTGCGGGATTGCGCCCGAGCCTCACCGGCATCCAGGCCTATGCCAGTGCCAAGCACGCGCTGGTCGGGCTGACGAAGCAGCTCGCCTGGGAGCTCGGCCCGCATGGCATTACGGTGAACTCCGTCGCGCCCGGCTTCGTGCGCTCCAATCCGGCAACGGAACGGCAATGGCAAAGCTATGGCGAGGCCGGCCAGAAGAAACTGGTCGAGAGCATCCACACCCGACGCCTCGGTACGCCCGAGGACATCGCCAATGCCACGCTGTTTTTCTTGAGCGAACAGGCCGGCTGGATCAGCGGCCAGGTGCTTTCCGTCGACGGCGGACGCTCCTGAGCATTGGGGCGTTTTGCGGGCGCCGACGCGGTTTTTAACGGCATCATTGCCACATGCGTATTTTCGACCCTACAGTGGTTCCCGGGCTGGCATGAGCCAACCTGAATAGTGACTGAAGGGATAGCACGTGAGCACGGGTACCGTGAAATGGTTCAACGAGACCAAGGGCTATGGTTTCATCACCCCTGACGCGGGCGGAAGCGATATTTTCGTCCATATCAGCGCTGTCGAGCGCTCGGGCCTGCGCGGCCTGAACGAAGGCCAGAAGATCAGCTACGATCTCGAGGCCGATCGCAAGACCGGCAAGTCCTCGGCGGTGAACCTCAAGACGGCTTGATCTCCGCCTTCTGCGGGAGGGCGATCGGCGGCGTCACCTCCCGAGCCAATGCGAATCTCTATCTCTCTATCCGGACTGAAGACGATTCCCGGCATGCCCGTCGCCCCAAGGCGGCGGTAGAAAGGACCAGGGCCAGCCCGAAAAAGGCCGGCCCTCCCAATACGCATCTAGAGCTTGAACAGCTCCCGCCCCGTCTGATGGGCACGGATGTAATCCCAGTCATAGCTCACGCCGAGGCCTGGCCCCGTGGGCACGGGAAAACAGCCATCTTTGTCGACACCGTCGAGCTGGTCGCTGTACCCGCAGGTGTAGACCGGTGGCACGGCGTTGGGGCAATCCGGGCCGACCAGCGCAAGCTCATAGAAATTGGTGTTACGAGTCGCGGCCATGCAGTGGCGATGCGCAGGCCCGCAGGCATGGATCTCGACATCGACGCCAAAGGCCTCGGCGAGATGGGCGATCTTCATCGCGCCGGTGATGCCGAGATCGTATTCCGGATCGGAGCGCAGCATGTCGGTGCCGCCATTGATCAGGAAATCGGCCTTGGGCTCGAAGCCGCGCAGATACTCGGTCTGCAGGATCGGCGTTTTCAGCATCTCGCGCAGCTTCTTGTGGGCGAACGCGGAGACGCCACAGTCACGCATCGGGTCCTCGTACCAGAAATAGCCCCCCTCGTCGCAGGCCCGCCCGACATAGAGTGCGTCGGCGAAGGTTCTGAGCTCATTGGCCGGGTCGAGCATCAAAGTCATGCGATCACCGACCGTCCTGGCGACATGCAGGACGTTTGCCGCCTCCTCGCGCGCGTCGCCCTCATGCCAGCCATGGAGCTTGAAGGCGCGGTAGCCCAGTGCGTAACAGGCCTCGGCGAAGTCGGAGAAGGCCTCCTTGCTGTCGAGCCCGCCATTGCGGTCGCCGTGATAGGTCGAGGCATAGGTCTTGAGCCGCGTGCGGAAGCCGCCGAGCAATTGCGACACAGAAGCGCCGAAGCGCTTTCCCGCCAGGTCCCAGAGCGCGATGTCGATCGGTCCGATCCCCATCCCGTCATGCTGGCGGAGCTCCCGCTTCATGTCGTTCCAGATTTCCTCGCGGTGGTCCGGATTGCGGCCGAGCAGGTTGGGCGCAAGCGAGAGCGTCTGCGCCATCGTGGCCCGGGTTCCGCCCCAGTGCATGACATACTGTCCCTCGGCGCCGTCATCGCTGCGAATGACGATCGCAAACTTGGTCAGCTCGAGCTCTGAATTCGGCTTGTATCCGACATTGTAGACCGCCCGGGCATTCTCGGCCGAGCGGCCGAGATTTCTGCTCTTGAACGAGAATTCGACGACCTCAACCTCTGCAATCCTGGTCATGATGATCCTCTCAGAAACCGGCGATCCGGGGGAGCCAGAGGCTCAGGGCCGGCACATAGGTGATGATGGCGAGCGCCACGACGAGCGCGATCAGGAAGGGCCAGAGCTCCCGCAGCAGGGCCCCGAGCTTGACGCGCGTGATCGCCATGGCGACGAAACAGAGCACGCCCACGGGCGGTGTCACCTGGCCGATGACGAGGTTGACCAGCAGCACGATCCCGAAATGCACGAGGTCGATCTGCAACGCGGCCAGCAGCGGCAGCAGGATCGGCACCAGGATGATCATGATGGCGATCGTCTCCATGAACATGCCGGCAATCAGCAGGGCGATGTTCAGGATCAGCAGAACGACCAGCGGATCCGTCGAGATCGAGGTCATGAAGCTGGTGACCAGCTGCGGCGCCTGCTCGATGGCCAGAATCCAGCTGAAGGGCGAGGCCGCGGCGACGATGGCGATGACCACCGCCGTCTCGCGCGCCGTGCCGATCAGGATCGCCGGGAGGTCGGCAAGCTTGATCGAACGGTAGATGAACATGCCGACAACCAGGGAATAGGCGGCGGCGACGCCGGCGATCTCGGTTGCGGTGAATAACCCCGCCCGGAAGCCGACGATGATCAGCACCGGCATCAGCAGCGCCAGCGAAGCGTATTTGAACTCCTTCCAGAGATTCGGGAACGAGAACGAGCCGGCCGGCTTGAAATCGCGCCGCAGCGCCAGGATGGCGATGGTCGCCATGATGCAGCCGGCCATGACCAGGCCAGGAATGATGCCGGCGACGAAGAGGCTGCCGAGCGAGACATTGGCCTGCCAGGCATAGACCACCATCAGGATCGACGGCGGGATGATCGGGCCAAGCGTGCCGGCAACCGCTGACAGCGCCGCTCCAAACGCACGTGGATAACCCATGCGTTCGAGCTGCGGCACGAAGACCCGTGCGGCTGCGGCCGTATCGGCGACGGATGATCCGGAGATGCCGGAGAGAAAGACCTCGCCGACGACCAGCGTATGGGCCGGCCCGCCGCGGATATGGCCGACCAGTGCCTTGGTGAAGCTGAAGAGCCGCTCGGAGATGCCCGACGCGTTCATCAGGGAGCCGGCGAGCGTGAAGAGCGGGATCGCCAGCAGGGGGAAGGACTGCACGCCGGCCACGATGCGCTGGGCGGCGACGGTGAGCGGCACGCCTTCGATGAAGATCGTCAGCAGGGCCGAGCCCGCCATCGCGACCCAGATCGGCGTGCCGACTACGAGCAGGACCGCGAAGGTCAGGAGAAGGATGGAGACCATGCCGCTAGTCCCGCGTCGTGATGTCGGACCAGAGTGCGCCGGTGACGCCTTCGTCGATCAGGTTGCGCAGGAGATGCAGTAGCGACAGCAGGCTCCCGACGAAGAGCGGCGCCACCGTCCAGCCGGCCGAAATGCCGAGCATCGGCGTCAGGTTCGGCAGTTCGCGCTGGAGATAGCGCCAGGAAAACCAGGTCAGCGTGCCGAGAACCGCCGCTGTCGCGAGCAGCGCCACGACGCCGAAGAGGGTGCAGAGCCAGCGCGGGGCGAACAGCACCACGACATCGATGATGATGTGGGTCCGGGCATGGAAGGCGTTGGCGATGCCGAGGAAGATCATCCAGCCGAACAGCAGCAGGATCAGTTCCTCGGACCAGGTCAGCGGATCGTTCAGCGCGTAGCGGAAGACGACGGCGGCGCAGACCAGCGTCGCGATCGCGCCGTGCAGCGCGGCAAGGAAGGCGTTCTCCAGGCGGCTCGACCAGTCGTCGAGCCGCCGGATCAGGTCGAGCCCGGTCATGCCGGTCAGCGCTTGCGCTGAGCGTCGATGGCGGCGAGCACGCTGTCGAGATGGGCCTTGCCCCAGCGGCCCTCCATCGCGGTTGCCACGACCTTGGACCTGGCGGCGAAGGCGTCGCGATCGACATCCTCGACGATCTTGGAGCGGCCGGACTTGCGGATGTCCTCGAGCATCGAGGCCTCGCGCTTCTGCTGGAGATAGGTGTTCATGGCCGAGGCGCGGGCGGCTTCGGCGAACAGGACCTCGCGATGCTCGGGCTTCAACCGGGCGAGGCTGTCCTTGTTGATGACGATCATGTTGTTCTGGAGCATGTGCTTCGTCATCGCGACATAGCCCTGCACCTCATAGAACTTGCGCGAGAAGATCGTCGGGATCGGGTTTTCCTGGCCGTCGACCGTCTTCTGCTGGAGCGCGGTGTAGACCTCGCCAAAGGGAACCGGCGTCGGAGAGGCGCCATAGGCCTTGATCATCTCGACCCAGACCGGGCTTTCCGGCACGCGGATCTTGAGGCCCTGCAGGTCCTCCGGCTTCTTCACCGCGCGGTCGAGCGTCGTCATGTTGCGCCAGCCCCAGTACCAGATGCGGCTGACCGGGACGATGCTATGCTTGTCGCGGAGCTCGTCGAAGATCGGGTCGAAGGCAGCAGAGCGAATGATCGCCTCGGCCTCGCTCCAGTCCTTCCAGAGGAAGGGCGCGCTCGGAATCTCGAGGGCGGGTACGAGCGCGGAGGCGGCCGCCATCGAGGGCGCTGAGATGTCGAGGGCGCCTTCCTTGACCTGCTTGAACAGGTCGATTTCCTTGCCGAGCTGCTCGGCCGGGAAGACCTTGATGGTGACGGCGCCGCCGGTCGATTTGTTCACGCGATCGGCGAATTCCTGGAACAGTTCGCCGGCGATCTCGGTGGTGGTGTTCGCATGGCCAAAGCGCAGGGTCTGTGCCTGGGCGGCTGTCGCGAGGAAGCTGCCTGCGATCAGGCTCGCAGCGGCAAGGCGTCGTAGAAACATCATATCCTCCCGGATGTTATGGTGGTTCTTGCACAGCTGCCTCTGACGGGCGGCCTATTTGATCAGCCTCTCATGGGAGCCCTCGAGATGCCGTCGCATCGCCTCGGCGGCAGCTTCGGGATCGCCCGTCTCGAGCGCATCGATGATGCGGAAATGCTCGGCATGGGTGATCCCGACATCCTGCTCGCGGCTGAGGTAGAGCCGTGAAATGTGCAGATGGAAGCGCAGGTCGTCATAGCTCTTCAGCGCGACCTGATTGCCCGCCGCTGTCAGGATGAGGCGGTGGAAGCGGTCATCGGCTTCGGTGAACGCGCGGTGGCTGCGATACTCGCGGGACGGCGGATCGGCCATCATGACCGCGACGGCGTCGCGCAGCGCCGTGATGACATCGGCGCCGGGGCGCCGCCTGGCGGCCTCTGCCGCGGCCCAGGGCTCGATCACGCTCCGAAAGCTGTAGACGTCCTCGTAATAGTTGCGATCGGGCAGCGCCGCGGTCGCGAAGCCGACGAAGGGGACGGCCGACACGAGCCCTTCCGCGACGAGCCGCGTCAGCGCCTCGCGGATCGGCGTCGAGCTGACGGCCAGTTCGCGCACCAGCCCATCGACATTGAGCTTTTCGCCCGGCGCATAGGCCTGATCGAGGATGCGTTCCTTGATCGCCTCATAGACCTGGTCGCCAAGGACGACCCGTTCGATCTTTCGCGCCCCGTTCAATGCCTATTATCCTGCATCTTGGATCGTGCACGATTTAGGGATGAACTTTCTTTGGAGTCAATCCAAATCGCCGACGTGCCGCGACTTCACTTGGCACTGGCCAATGAGTGGACGACCTCGATGTGCCGCAGACGAGTGCCGCACCGGCGATCGCGGCTCTTGCAGAGCAGGGGCAGGCAGCGAATAGTCGCCGTCGACCACTGCTCTGGAACTGGGGTCCATCGTGGCATTTGTTGAACAGCCGGTTGTTGCACTGTTCATTTCGCTGGCTCTTGGCCATTTGATCGGAAAGATCAGAATTGGCCCCGTTCAGATCGGCGGTGTCTGCGGCACGCTCTTCGTCGCATTGGCCCTTGGGCAACTTGGTGTCACCATCAGCGCGGACCTGAAGAACACGGCGTTCGCGCTGTTCATCTTCGCTCTCGGGTTTACGGCCGGACCGCAGTTCTTCAACAATATCCGTGGTGGCTGGCGCTACGGAATCCTGTCCTTCGTCGAGGTCGGGACGGTCCTGCTGCTGCTTACAGCGGCCATCATCTTGTTCCGCCTGGATCCCGGCACCACGTCGGGGCTCTTCGCCGGCTCGGCCACGGAATCGGCTGTGCTCGGGACGGCTTCGGATGCGATCGCCCGGTTGGCCCTGCCGGCAGCCGAAGTGGCGCGGCTGCAATCCAACATGGCGACGGCCTATAGCGTCACCTACCTCTTCGGCCTCGTGGCGATCGTCGTCTTCACGACGCAGATCGGTCCCCTGCTGCTGCGGATCGACGTGCGCGAGGAATCCGCCGCGCTTGCAAAACAACTGGGAGCCGAGGACGACGCGGGCAAGGAGAACGGCGTGCCCGAGATCGTCTCCCGCTGCTTCCATGCCGGGCCGATTGCGGGAAGCAGCGTCGGCGCCTTCGAAAACAGCGTCAATGGCGTTGTGACCATCGAACAGGTCGGCCGCGGCGAAGGTTTTACCAAGGCAACCACGGACATGGTGCTGGAGGCCGACGATGTTGTCCTCGTGCTCGGCCGCCGCCGCGCCGTCATCGCGATCAGCGAGAGATTGGGCGCCGAGGTGCCGATGCCGGCAGGCGACAACGTGCCACTCGTCGAGCGCGAGGTCGTGCTCGTCCGTAGCGAGGTGATGGGGCGCCGGATTCGGGATCTTCGTCGGCTGGCGAGCGCGGAACAGCGGCGCGGTGTCTTCATTTCGCGCATCAGGCGGCTCGGGCATATCGTTCCGGCTTTGCCGGGCACCGTTCTCGAGCAGGGCGACGTCCTGACGCTCTACGGCTCCGAGGACGCGATCACGCGGGCGGCCCCGGAGCTCGGCCACTTGCTCCCGGCGACTTCGAGTACCGACTTCGTGATGCTCGGGCTGGGAGTGGTCGCGGGTCTCCTGCTGGGAGAACTGAGCTTCAGGGTCGGCGCCCTGAACCTGACGCTGGGGACCGGCGGTGGTGCGCTCGTCTCCGGCCTGGTCTTCGGCTGGCTCCACATGCATCGCCCGCATTATGGCGCGATACCGCTGCATGCTGCGGAGTTCATGAAGGACTTCGGCCTGGCGACCTTCATCGCCGCAATCGGTCTGTCGGTCGGGCCCGATGCCTTCGCGCTGCTCAAGCAGTACGGGCTGGTGCTGCCGGTCCTGGCGATTCTCGTCTCCGCACTGCCGGCCCTGGCTTCTCTCTATATCGGGCATTACCTGCTGAAGATCGAGGCTCCGATCCTGCTCGGAGCCATCGCTGGCCAGCACTGCAGCACCCCGTCGATCAGCGCATTGGTCTCCCTCGCTGGCAATTCGACGCCGGTGATCGGCTACACCGTGACCTATGCGATCTCGAACGTCCTGCTGCCGCTGATGGGGCCGGTCGTGGTTGGCATGGTCGGGCTGATCGGGTGAAGGGCGTCCGCTGCGGCTGCTTCAGCGGCAGCCCGAAGGGCTCGAAGAGGCGTCGTGAGCTCGCGCTGTGTCTGGGTGGGGTCGATGGCCGCACAGGGGCACGCAAGGCTGCGGTCCTGCTTCGACGACAGGTTGCATTGACAAATTGGTCACAATCACCCATATAGGGGCATCGATCTTAGGCCGAATGAATTGGCCCCCGCGCTAATGGCGCGCTAGCTGACGAACTTCCCGCTCAAAATCGAACACCGTGTGAGGCGTCGTCTCACGCGAATTAATGCCTTGCGAGAAGGAATTCGTCATGGCCACCGGCACTGTTAAATGGTTCAATTCGACTAAGGGTTTCGGCTTCATTCAGCCCGATGATGGCGGTCAGGATGCTTTCGTCCACATCAGCGCTGTCGAGCGTGCTGGTCTGCGCGAGCTCCGCGAAGGTCAGAAGATCACCTTCGAGCTCGTCCAGGACAAGCGCTCTGGCAAGATGTCCGCGGACAATCTTCGCGCCGAGTGATCTGCATGACCGTGCAAACGTAGCATTCCGAATCGAGTGGCGACCACGGATGTACTGGCGCCCCCCTTTCAGGACGATACGCCGCACGGTTGGACGAAGGGTCGGGATTACCCGGCCCTTTTTTCTTTTCTGAAAGGAGCCCGAGATGCAGGTTCTCGTTCGCGACAACAATGTCGACCAGGCGCTGCGCGTCCTGAAGAAGAAGATGCAGCGCGAAGGCGTCTTCCGCGAGATGAAGCGGCGTGCGGCGTATGAGAAGCCGTCCGAGAAGCGGGTTCGCGAGAAGGCTGACGCCATTCGGCGTGCACGCAAGCTGGCGCGCAAGCAGGCTCAGCGCGAAGGACTGATCGCAGCGCCGAAGCCCAAGGCCAAGCCTGTTCGTCCGCCGCGTCTTGCACCGGCGGCAGCCTGAGCTCAGGCCAGCCTGACGATGCCGGCGCAAGGGTCTGCTCGACGCAGTCCAGTGCGCCTGGATGCGCGCTACCGATAGGGCGCGTCGCTGTGAGTGCCGCCAACCGGGCGGCAATCGTGAAGGAGTGGACTGCCATGTCGACCAAAGGACTCTCGGCCGACGAAGCCAAGCGCCGGGCCCAGGCGAATTTGGAGAAGGCCGAGCAAAAGCGGCAGGAAGCCCAGCGTGGGCTGGATGCGCAGCGCGCCGCCCAGGTTGCCGTCACGGAGAAGACCGCGCGCTTGCGCGCGCTGCGGCTGGCGAAGGAAGCCGCAGACGCAGAGGCCGCCGCGATCGCCGAGGCTGCACSGCCCAAGACCGTAGCGTCCAAGCGCACGAAGCGGGCCTGACGGACCGGCGGCTTGCGACCCGCGCGTGCCCGGCCTGGAACGACGTTCCGCGCCCAGAGGGCAGGCCGCTAGCTGCGCCCCGGCGCCGGGTGAAAGAGCCGCCCCTTCTCGACCACCAGAACCACCGCGAGCGCCATGAGCCCGCAGAGTGAGAAGCCGAGTGTCAGCGGCACGACCGTGCCGTTGAAATGCTGGCCGACATAGAAGCCGAGCAGTGCTCCGCCGACCGTGGTGATGAAACCCTGGACGGACGAGGCCGTACCCGCGACATGGCCAAGCGGATCCATCGCCATCGCCCCAAAATTCGGCGCCAGCAGGCCAAAGCAGAACATCGTCCCACCCTGCATGATGGCGAAGAGCCAGAGCGTTTCCTTGCCGGCAAGGGCCAGCACCGCATGCAGGCTGGTCAGCGTGATATAGCCGAGCAATGCGCCATGCGAGACCCGGCGCATGCCGAGTCGGCCGACGATGCGCGAATTCAGCAGTGACGCGACCGCCATGCATGCGGCGATCAGGGCGAAGATGGTGGTGAACCATTCCGGCGCCCGGAAGACATCGACAAAGACCTGCTGTGCCGAGTTGATGAAGCCGAACAAGCCGCCGAGAACGAAGGTCATCGCCAGCATGTAGCCGACGCCGATGCGCGAGGTCAGCACCGTGCGGAAGGCGGAGACGATGCTGGCGAACTTGATCGGCGTACGGTCCTCCTCATGCAGCGTCTCGGGCAGGCGCATTGCGGTCCAGAGCATCACGATGGCGCCGAAGGCGGTCAGAACGCCGAAGATCCAGCGCCAGGGTGCGACCCAGAGGATCGCCTGGCCGATCGAGGGCGCCAGAATCGGTACGGCCAGGAAGACGATCAGGGCCAGCGACATGACGCGGGCCATGTCGCGGCCGGAATAGCAGTCCCGTACGATCGAGACCGCGAGCACCCGCGTCGCGGCTGCTCCGACGCCCTGCAGCACGCGCGCCGCCATCATGATCTCGAAGGAGCCGGAGAAGGCAGCGAACACACTGGCGACGACATAGATGCTGAGCCCGGTCAGCAGCACGGGCCGTCGGCCGAAGCGGTCGGAAAGCGTGCCGTAGATGATCTGGGCCACACCAAAGCCGAGCAGATAGCTGGTGACGATCCACTGCCGGTCGTTCGGCTCGGCAATGCCGAGTGTCTCGCCCATTTGGGGCAGGGCCGGCAGCATGGCGTCGATCGCAAGCGCGTTTGTCGCCATCAGTGCGGCCATCATCGCCACGAAGGGATAGAAACCCATGCCGTGGCGCGGCCGGGCAATGTCGAATGTGTCGGTCATTTCTGCCTGCTGCCGGGCACAGCCCGGAACGTCCCGTCTCGCAGATGGGAGAGGCCAGCAAGATAGCCGGCCGATTCTCGCAGGATTAGGCGATGCGCCGCTGCGCAACAACCCGGCCAGAGGCCGGGTTTGGCATGCACTCAGCGTGGAACGACGCCTATTCCGCCGCCGGCTGCTGCTGCGGCATCAGCGCATTGTCGATCTCATTGGCGCGGATCGCTGCCGGGCGGGCCTGCAGTCGTTTGGCATAGGCCTCGAAGGCCGGCCGCCGCTCCATCGTGCCGAATTGCAGGCCCCAGCCGATCTGCGCGCCGAGATAGACATCGGCCGCGCTGAACCTGTCGCCGACCAGATACTCGCCCTGCGATACCGCTTTTTCCAATGTGTCCATGACATCGGCGAAGCAGCCATAGCCGACCGAGCCGGTCTTCTCCGGTGGCACCTCGACGCCAAGCATCTTGTTGGTCACCGCAGCTTCGGTCGGGCCGGCGCCAAAGAAGAGCCAGCGATAATAGGGGCCGCGCTCCTTGCTGCCCGGTGCCGGCGCCAGCCCGGCCTGGGGAAAGGCGTCCGCGAGATAGGCGCAGATCGCGGCGCATTCGGTGACGATCATGTCGCCATGCTTCAGGGCCGGCACCTTGCCCATCGGATTGAGCGCCTTGTACGCGGCCGCCTTCATCGGCGGGCCGAAGCCGACCAGCTCGGTGCGATAGGGCTGGCCGACTTCCTCCAGCATCCAGCGCACGATCCGGCCGCGTGACATCGGGTGGGTGTAGAAGACGAGTTCATCGCTCATGCTGCGTTCCTCCTGTGGAGGGCGAGACTAACCACGACGCATGACCGCGCAATGGCAGCAATCGAAACCGCGGCGGGCCTGCTGCGTTGTCTGAAGCGAAAGGATGACGTCCATGTTCGAAATCCTCGCTGGGCCCGATCATGTCGCGGCCTACCGCCTCTCCGGCACGCTGACCGTGGAGGATTATGACAGTGTGATCGCCGATATCGACGTACGGCTGACCCGGCACGAGAAGATCGGCGTTCTGGTCGATCTGACCGGCTTTCACGATATCACGCTCCGGGCGGGTGCCAGGGATCTGCGCTATGGGTTCAGCAAGCTGTCGGAACTCAGGCGCTTTCCGCGTGAGGCCCTGATCAGCGACAAGGGCTGGATCGAGACGCTGGTGGCGATCGCCAATCCGGTCATCCCCTTCGTCGAGATCCGCTGCTTCAAACCGATCGAGTACGAGGCGGCGCTGGCCTGGGCCAGCGAGATCGAGGGCGGGCCCGAGGCTTAGGTTGCACGTGCCCGGAGCGCGTTGCCGCGACAGCGAACCGCGCGCCTCACCCATAGCTGACATCGCGCGTCAGGACTGCGCGTGCGTGGCCTGTCATTCCTCCCCAGCGGTGCTATCGACATGCTCTGGTCGACGGAGGAATTCAGATGCGGCAGGACGCATTGTTCGAGCGCCTTTGGAGTGGCGCAGCGCAGATGGAAGAATGGACCGAGGCGGTCTCTGCCGGCGCCATCACTGCGGTGGCAGAGAACATCATCACCGTCCACACCACCTATTTCTGCGGCGGCGTCACGGCCATTCGGACGAGTGAAGGCCTTGTCCTGATCGATACGGCCAAGCCAGACACCGCCGCCCAGACGCTCGCGACGATCCGCAGCTGGGACGACAGCCCCATCCACACCGTGATCTATACCCACGGCCATATCGACCACACCAGCGGCATCAAGGTCATCGACGAGGAGGCCGATGCGAGAGCGAGGCCGCGGCCGAGAATCGTGGCTCATCGCAACGTCGCGCGCCGGATGGAGCGATACGAAGCCTCCCATGGCTTCAACAGCATCGTGCAGGGGCAGCAGTTCAACAAGCCGGACTATGTCTATCCGATAGGCCAGCGGCGTCCCGATGACGTCTATGACGACACGCTATCGCTTGCGATCGGTGGCGAACAGCTCGAACTCATCCACGGGCGCGGCGAGACCGACGATGCCACATTCGTCTGGCTGCCGCGGCGGCGCGTGCTGGCGAGCGGGGACTTCGTAATCTGGGTTTTCCCGAATGCAGGCAATCCGCGCAAGGTCCAGCGCTATGCAGCCGAGTGGGCTGTCGCCCTGCGCCGGATGGAGCGCCTGAAGCCGGACATCCTGATCCCCGGACATGGCCCGGTCATTGTTGGGGAGGGCCGGGCAGCGCAGGTGTTGCGCGACGGGGCCGAAGCGCTTGAGCATCTGGTTCGCGATACCCTGGCGCTGATGAACAAGAGTGCGACGCTCGACGAGGTGCTGCGCGCGGTCAAGGTACCGGCCGCCTATCTGGCGAAGCCCTATCTCGTGCCGAAATATGATGACCCCGAATTTCTGGTCCGGGGGATCTACCATTTCTATGCGGGTTGGTTTGACGGAAACCCCGCAAACCTGAAGCCGGCGAAGAACGCTGATCTTGCGTCCGAACTGGCTCGGCTTGCGGGTGGTGCCGAGAAACTGGCTGAGCGAGCCGCGGCGCTGGCCGAGGACGGCCAGACGCGCCTCGCCGTTCATCTTGCCGAGTTCGCGAGTTCAGCAGCGCCCGAGGATCGAGGGATCCAGGCAATCCGGGGCGCGGTGCTCCGGAAAGCCATCGATGGCGAAAGCTCGTTGATGGGCAAGGCATTCCTCGCCGTCTACGAGCGCGATGCAAAAGAACGGTCGGCGGGCTGAGCAGCGCATCCAGCGGCTGTTTCCGGCCGCTGGAGATCGTCCGCGGTCTATCCCTCTTATTCGCGCCCGAGTCGGACGCCCGATTGCGCATCGAAGACGTGGACTCGGTCGGGGTCGACCGAAATCCACAGGCGCTTGGCCTCGGCGGCGACATCGCCGGTTGCGGCCTGCATCACGAAGGGCTGTCCGGCAAGCTTGCCGTGGAAGAGCTGGGTCGCGCCCAGCTCCTCGATGAACTCGACATCGAAGGGCAGGGCCCCGGCCTGGCCCTCGGACGCGATCTCGATATCCTCCGGCCTCAGGCCCACCTCGACCTTCGTTCCCGATGCGAGGTTCTGCTTGAGGTCACGCGCTTCGAGGAGCGCGTCGCCGAGCGCAACGATGCCGGGTCCGTCGATGGCTGCCGGCAGCAGGTTCATCGGCGGCGAGCCGATGAAGGTCGCGACGAAGCGGCTTGCCGGTTTGCGATAGACCTCGGCCGGGACGCCGATCTGCTCGACTTGGCCGCCATTCATCACAACGAGCTTGTCGGAGAGCGTCATCGCCTCGACCTGATCGTGCGTGACATAGATCGCGGTGACGCCGAGCGCCCGCTGCAGCTTCTTGATCTCGACGCGCATTTGCACGCGCAGTTTCGCGTCGAGATTGGAGAGCGGCTCGTCGAACAGGAAGACCTGGGGCTTGCGCACGATGGCGCGGCCCATGGCGACGCGCTGGCGCTGGCCGCCCGAGAGCTGGCGCGGCCGGCGCTCCAGCAGGCCTTCGATCGCGAGGATGCGGGCTGCTTCCTTGACCCGCTTCTCGATCTCGTCCTTCGGCGTCCCGCGGTTGCGCAGGCCATAGGCCATGTTGTCGTAGACGCTCATATGCGGATAGAGCGCATAATTCTGGAACACCATGGCGATGTCCCGGTCCGCCGGTTCGATCTGGTTGACAACCCTGCCGCTGATCGAGACTTCGCCGGACGAGATCGTCTCCAGGCCTGCCACCATCCGCAGCAAAGTGGACTTGCCGCAGCCGGAGGGGCCGACCAGCACGCAGAAGCCGCCATCGGGAATGTCGAAAGAGACGCCCTTCACGGCCTCGACGCCGCCGGCATAGACCTTCTTGACGCTGGAAAGAGTAACCTGGGCCATTGGGTTCCTTGGTCGGTCGGTAACGGATAATCGGCGATCGGCTCAGCGGGCCGGGCTGCCGGTACGCAATGTCACTTCTCGGTTTCCACCAGGCCCTTCACGAAGAGCCGCTGCATGGCGATGACGACGAAGACGGGCGGCAGCATCGCCAGCATCGCGGTTGCCATGGCGAGCTGCCATTCGGTGAGCGCATCGGCCGTGGTGATCATCTTGCGGATGCCGATGACGATGGTCTGCATCGAATCCTTGGTGGTGACCAGCAGCGGCCAGAGATACTGGTTCCAGCCATAGATGAACTGGATGACGAAGAGCGCCGCGATCGTGGTGAGCGAGAGCGGGACCACCGTATCCTTGAAGAACTTGAACGGACCGGCGCCATCGATCTTCGAGGCCTCGAGCAGTTCGTCGGGGATCGTCATGAAGAACTGCCGGAACAGCAATGTGCCGGTCGCCGAGGCGATCAGCGGCACGGCGAGGCCCTGGTAGGTATCGAGCATGCCGAGATCGGAGACGACCTTGAAGGTCGGGAAGATGCGGACTTCGACCGGCAGCATCAGGGTGACGAAGATGATCCAGAATGCCGCCATCCGAAACGGGAAGCGATAATAGACGACTGCGTAGGCAGAGAGCACGGAGATGAAGATCTTGCCGAACGCGATGGCCAGCGCCATCACGAAGGAGTTGAACATCATCACGGCCACCGGCTCGCGGGTCGAGCCCGAGGTCCCGACGAAGAGGATGCGGTAGTAGTTCTCGAAGAAATGCGGGCCAGGATAGAGCGGGAGCTGGCCGTTGATGATGGTCGCAGCATCCCAGGTCGAGGCGACGAAGGTCAGCCAAACCGGAAAGGCGACGATCAGCACGCCGATCGTCAGGATGATATAGGCGACGATGTCGCCGAAGCGGCGGTTCTCGACCATCAGTGCCAGGCCTCCCCGTCGCGCAGCAAGGCCGCGAGCGCCTCGGCGCAGGCGTTGAGGAATTCCTCGCCCTTCTTCGGCGTCGCGCGCCGCGCATCGCCGATCACGCCGGTCTCCGTCATCTCACGGAAGGGGCGGTAGCGCGCGACGGTCGGGCGCATCAGGCCACGCGGATCCGCGCCGAGCATGCCGAAGGCCTGCCCCAGCCGCTCCTGCTTCACCGTTTCCGGCGCCAGCACCATCATCATCGAGGTCTCGATCTCGCAGGCATGCATCACGCTGGTCTGATCCTGCATGAAGGGCAGCATCGCAGTCTGCGCCAGCTCGAAATAGGTGGTCGCGATGATGCGCAGGCCGGTCTCGCGGGCGAAATCCGGCAGGAATGCACCGAGCGCGGCGATATTGCCGCCATGGCCATTGACGATCACGACCCGGCGGAAGCCATGCCGCTCGATGCTCCTGAGCAGCGAAAGCAGCACGGACCGATAGGTCGGGATGTCGAAGGTGAAGGTGCCGCCGAAGGCCATGTGATGCTCGGCCATGCCGCACCAGAGCGTCGGGGCGACCACGACATCGGCCTCGTCCAGGCGCTCGGCCGCGGCCTTGCAGACGCCCTCGCACAGGATGGTGTCGACGCCGACCGGCAGGTGCGGCCCGTGCTGTTCCATCGAGGCCACGGGCAGGACGACGATCGCATCCTTCGCCGCCTTGTGACGCAGATCCTCGGCCGTCAGTTCCTTCCAGAGCACCGAGGCCATCAGTAATTCACCTTGCGCTCGATGAAGCGGAACTGCACCGCCGTCATGGCGATGACCATCACGAGCAGGATGACCGATTGTGCCGCCGAGCCACCAAGATTGGAGCCGCCCTTGCCGTCGGAATAGACCTTGTAGACCAGCGTCTCGGTCGCGCCCGCAGGCCCGCCGCCAGTGACCGTGTCGATGATGCCGAAGGTGTCGAAGAAGACATAGACGATGTTGACGACGAGCAGGAAGAACGTCGTCGGCGAGAGCAGCGGGAAGATGATGGTCCAGAAGCGGCGCATCGGCCGCGCGCCGTCGATCACCGCCGCCTCGATCACGCTCTTGGGGATCGATTGCAGCCCGGCGAGGAAGAACAGGAAATTATAGCTGATCTGCTTCCAGGTCGCGGCGAGGATGACCAGCGTCATGGCGTCATTGCCGTTGAGCCGGGGATTCCAGGCGATGCCGAGGTTCTGCAGTCCACGCGCGAGCATGCCGAGCGAGGGATCGAACATGAAGATCCAGAGCACGCCGGCAATGGCGGGAGCCACGGCATAGGGCCAGATCAGCAGGGTCTTGTAGATCTCCGCGCCGCGGATCTGGCGGTCGGCCATGACGGCAAAGAGCAGCGCGATCGAGAGCGAGAACACGCAGACAAAGGTCGAGAAGATCGCGGTGTTGCGCAGCGCCTTGAAGTAACCCGGATCGGAAAAGAGGCTCTGGTAGTTTTCGAACCAGACGAACTGGGTCGACGTCCCGAAGGCGTCTTCCAGCAGGAAGGACTGCCAGACCGCCTGGCTTGCGGGCCAATAGAAGAACACGACCGTGATCGCGAGCTGCGGCAGGAGCAGCAGGAGCGGGATCGTCAGGCTCCGGAAATAGGCGTTCTTCTGCATGCAGCCCGTGAAGCAAGAGAAAAGCCGGGGCGGAATGCCCCGGCTCTGGATCGTAGCCGGTTCAGCGCGAGGCGGTCCGTTCGAACTGACGCAGTGCCTGATTGCCACGCTCGACGGCGGCGTCAAGCGCAGCCTTCGGTGTCTTCTGGCCGTTCAGCGCCGCTTCGAGCTCTTCCGACCAGATGTCGCGGATCTGGACCAGGCCGCCGAAGCGCAGGCCGCGCGAATTCTCGGTCGGCTCCTTGTTGTTGAGTTCCAGCAGCGGCGTCTCGAGATAGGGCTTGTCCTTGTAGAAGCCCGAGTCCTTGACCTTGGCATAGGCGGCCTTGGTGATCGGCAGATAACCGGACTCGGTGTGCAGCTTCACCTGGCGGTCGACATCGGACAGGAAGGTGAAGAACTTGGCGACGCCCTTGTATTCGTCAGCCTTCTTGCCGCCCATCACCCACAGCGAAGCGCCGCCGATGATCGAGTTCTGCGGTGCCCCGGCCGCTTCCGGATAGTACGGCATCGCGGCGTTGGCCCAGTCGAACTTGGCATTGGCCTTGACGTTGCCGAAGAAGCCCGACGAGGTCAGCATGATCGGGCATTCGCCCGAGGTGAAGCGGCCTTCACCGTTATTGGTGCGGCCGGAGTAATCGTAGGTCTTGTCCTTCTGCAGCTCGACCAGGTTGGTCCAGTGCTTCAGGAAGAGCGGGCTGTTGAAGTTGAGGACGGTGTCGAAACCATCGAGACCATTCGCCTTGGTCGCGATCGGGATGTTGTGCCAGGCACCGAACTGCTCGATATTGGCCCAGGTCGCCCAGGCATTGGTGAAGCCGCACTTGTCATATCCGGCGGCCTTCAGCTTCTTCCCGGCCTCGAAGACTTCTGGCCAGGTCTTCGGCGGGGCGTCGGGGTTCAGGCCCGCCTTCTTGAAGGCGTCCTTGTTGTACCACATCACCATGCTCGACGAGTTGAACGGCATGGAGAGCATGTCGCCCTTGGCGGTCGAGTAGTAGCCGGTGATCGCCGGCAAATAAGCCTTGGGATCGAAAGGCTCGCCGGCTTCCTTCATCAGTTCGTGCACGGGCTTCACCGCGCCCTTGGCCGACATCATCGTGCCGGTGCCGACTTCGAAGACCTGCAGGATGTGCGGCGCGGTTCCGGCGCGGAAGGCGGCGACGCCGGCATTCAGCGTGTCGGGATAGGAGCCCTTATAGGCCGGAACGACCTTGTATTCCTTCTGGGAGGCGTTGAATTCCTCGGCCAGCTTTACGACAACGTCGTTATTGGCGCCGGTCAGCGCATGCCACCACTGGATCTCTGTCTGCGCGACGGCCGGAGCCGCACCGGCCAGCGTCAACACCGCGGCCGAAATCATCAAGCGCGATCTGGATGTCATCTATCTCTCCCTTATGCCCCGCTCGTGCGGGCGGCTCTTGTCGTTGGTGCGCAAGCTAGCATGAAGAACAGGTGACGTTTCAATGACAATCGCACGACATGTGCGCCATGTCTGATCCGCGTCCCTGCACTCTTGCACATTGGCTGCGAAGCGGCTGTTCTCGCCTGCGACTTTCAACGTGACAATTCCACCAACGGACGATCGATCATGCCCGAGCTTGCCCTGACGCCACGGAACACTTTGCCGGCGGACGCCGCAGCCGCCGCGCTCGCTGGCCGGGTCTGGCGCCCGGACGTCGCCGGTCCCGCGGTCGTTGTTCTGCGCGGTGATGAACTTGTGGATATCACCGCTGCCTTCGCCACGATGCGCGATCTCTGCGAGACGGCCGATCCCGCAGCCGCCCTGCGCGCCGCCAAGGGCCAGCCCATCGGGACGCTCGCCGACATCCTTGCAAACACGCCGCCTTCGCGTCGCGATGCGACGAAGCCCTGGCTGCTCGCACCGCTCGACCTGCAGGCGGTCAAGGCCGCCGGAGTGACCTTCGCGGTTTCGATGCTGGAGCGCGTGATCGAGGAGAAGGCGCGGGGCAACCCGGCCGCCGCCGCCACGATCCGCGAGGAGATCGGCAAGCTCATCGGTGACGATCTCTCGAAGCTGAAGCCCGGCTCGCCCGAGGCGATGCATCTCAAGGACGTGCTGATCAAGCAGGGAGCCTGGAGCCAGTATCTCGAGGTCGGTATCGGGCCGGATGCCGAGATCTTCACCAAGGCGCCGCCGATGTCGGCCGTCGGCACCGGTGTCGATGCCGGCCTGCACCCGGCCTCGACCTGGAACAATCCCGAGCCGGAGATCGTGCTGATCGTCGCCTCGACCGGCGCCATCGTCGGAGCAACGCTCGGCAATGACGTCAATCTGCGCGACGTCGAGGGCCGTTCGGCGCTGCTGCTCGGCAAGGCCAAGGACAACAATGCAGCGGCAGCGGTCGGTCCCTTCATCCGCTTCTTCGACGCCGGCTTCTCGCTCGACCATGTCCGCAGGACAACCGTGACGCTGACGGTCGAGGGCGAGGACGGCTTCAGGCTCGAAGGCTCGTCCTCGATCGCAAAGATCAGCCGCGACCCGGCTGATCTTGCTGCGCAGATGCTCAATCGCAACCATCAGTATCCCGATGGCGCGGCGCTCTATCTCGGCACCATGTTTGCTCCAATCAAGGATCGCGACACGCCGGGCGGCGGCTTCACCCACAAATATGGGGACATCGTCACGATTGCCGCGCCGGAACTGGGAGCGCTCGTCAATTGCATGCGCCGCACCGATGAATGCGAACCCTGGACCTTCGGCGCCTCGCATCTGATGCGCAATCTGGCGAAGCGCGGGCTTCTGTGAACCAGGGGGCGGTCCTCGTCTTCGGCGAAGCGCTCGCCGATCTGGTGCCGGAGGATGGGTGCGGCGAGCGCTATCAGTGCGTGCTGGGCGGATCCGGTTTCAACACGGCGCTGGCGCTCGCCCGCTGCGGCACCTCCGTGGCTTATTGCGCGACGCTCTCGCGCGACGTCACGGGGCGGCGCTTCCAGGCCCGGCTTGTGGCAGAGGCGATCGATCGGCGCTTCGTTGCTGAGAGCGATGCTCCCACACCGTTGGCGGTCGTTGCCCCGCTTGGGGTCGATGGCGGGGCGCGATATCACTTCCACCTCGCCGGTACGGCACTGGCCGAGCCTCCGCCATTGCCCGACCTCACGGGTTTTGGCCATCTGCATGTCACCTCGTTCGGAGCGACGATCGGCCCATCCGGGGACGCGGCGTTGACGCTGCTGCGCCAGGCGCGCTCCGCCGGCCTGAGCACCAGCTATGACGTCAATATCAGGCSGCCGGCGCTGCCGGATCGGGAGGCGGCGCTTGCCGCCATCGAGCAGCGCATGGCGCTGTCAGACCTCATCCGGCTCAGTACGGACGATGCCGACTGGCTCTATCCCGGCGGCTACGTTGCGCCGCTGCGCCGTTGGTTCGACCGGGGCGTTTCAGCGATCCTGCTGACCGAGGGCGATCGCGGAGCGGCGCTCGAACGGCCAGGGAAAAGGACTGTCCGCGGCTTCGTTCCGGTTGCAGAGCTGGTCGACACGATCGGCGCCGGCGACAGCTTCATCGGCGCATTTCTCGCTTCGCTCGCGCAGGCGGGCGAGCTCGGAGCAGGACTGCGCGGATTGTCAGACAGCGTTGCCGCATCCGCAATGGGTTTCGCGGCAGAGGTCGCAGCCGAGACCTGCGGCCGGCGCGGCTGCGATCCGCCGCGTCTCACACCCAAACCACCCTATGAGTGAGGGGAACGCGCCAATGCGCCTGAGCTATCTCGACTACCACACCTGCGGCGAGCCGGTGCGCATCGTTACGGGCGGCTATCCCGAGCTGACCGGCGCGACGATTCTCGACAAGCGTCGACAGGCGCGCGACAGCCACGATCAGCTGCGCCGTGCGATGATGCTGGAACCGCGCGGCCATGCCGGAATGTACGGTGTCATTCCGGTCGAGGCGAGTCATCCCGAGGCTGCCTTCGGCGTGCTCTTCACTCATAACGAGGGCTACTCGACGATGTGTGGCCACGCCACCATCGCGCTCGGCCGCTATGCGATCGAGCGCGGCCTGGTGCCGGCGGTCGAGCCCGTCACGCACTTTGCCATCGAGGCGCCCTGCGGCCTGCTGCGGCTCGCCTGCGACGTCGCCGACGGGAAGGTCGGGGAGGTGCGCTTCGAGAGTGTGCCGGCCTTCGTCCATGCCCGCGACCGTGTGGTCGAGGTGCCCGGCTACGGAAGCGTCACGACGGACATCGCCTATGGCGGAGCCTTCTACTGCATCCTTCCGGCTTCACGCTTCGGGCTCGATCTCTTCGAAACCCCGGTCGAGCAGTTGACCGAGGCTGCTGCTGCCCTCACCGACATTGTGCGGGCCGGCGCGCCGATCACGCATCCCACCGAGCCCGATCTTGGCTTTCTCTACGGGACGATCGTGACCGACGAGGCCGGACCGGGCGAGACCAGTTTCAACCTCTGCATCTTCGCCGAGCGGCAGATCGACCGCTCACCGACCGGCTCGGGCGTGACCGCCCGCATGGCGCTCGACCACGCCAAGGGGCTGCTCGGGCTGGGGCGGACACGGAGTTTCCGCAGTATCACAGGCGGGCGTTTCTCGGGGCGTGTCCTCGGGCCTGCTGCCTATCCCGCCGAGGGAGCGGTCACCGTCGAAGTCGGCGGCCTCAGCTACCTCGCAGGCGAGGGCGCCTTCATTATCGAGGCCGACGATCCGCTCGGACTGGGCTTCGCTTTGCCATCCCGTTTCGCGGAGATCAGTCCTCTCCGAGATGGGTGATAGCGGTCTGCGGTCGGCCGCTGTCGTCCGCGGCACTGTGCTTCGGACCGTCATCGTTCGCTGAATCCCGCTCGGCGGTGAACATACCCGCCGCATTATCGCCCGGCGCGCGAGCCCCCTTCACTCGACCGCAGAGTGCATTGGCCATGGCTTGTGCAGGATACGAGTAAGGTTTCTCTGTCATGTTGGCTGTGAGGCCAAGGATCTGGGCATGACGGTTGGGGACATGAGAGAGGGCAGAAGGCCCGGCTCCGCGCTTGGCGTCGCGCAGATGTTAAGTCGGCTCGCTGGAGCACCGCTGATCTGGCTGGTCGCGTTCGCAGCAGCGGTTGTCATTGGCCTGATGCTGCCCCTGCGCCTGCCGCTGGGCCCCAACTACTGGGACACGAACATCTATCTCGATGCTGCGCAACGCATCGAGGTCGGGCAACTGCCCAATATTGACTTTTTCGCCCCTGTCGGCCCTCTCGGCTACTATCTTGTGACCTGGCTCCACGCCCTGTTTCCGCAGGCGCAGCCGATGCTGCTGGCGAACTGGGGCATCTTGCCGGTCGCCTTGCCAATGATGGCGCTGATTGCCGCCCATGTCGGGAAGCGCTCGCGTGGCCAGGCACTGGCCCTGTTGCTACCTTTCCTGTTGTTCGCGTCGCTGCCGATCAACCTGCACAGCCTCTATCCGATGCCAGGCTTCGATGGCTTCGGGCACTATAACCGCCATATCAGCCTCCTRCTTTACCTGCTCGTGTCGACACTCCTCTTCGTCGAGGCGCGCCGCCTGCAAGTGGGGCTTGTCGTCCTGCTGCTGCTCACCCTCTTCCTGGTCAAGGTCACGGGAGCGGTGTCGGGGACGTTCCTCGTCGGCTATGCGGTTCTGTCCGGACGGATGCGCCTGCGCGACGCGTCCGTCGCCGCGGCGCTGGTCATTGCCGTGCTCGCGCCGCTCGATTTCGTGACCGGCATCGTGCGCGCCTATGTCGATGACATCCTGACCCTGCTCGGCCTGAACACCGGCGCCTTGCTGCCGCGCTTTCTCACCGTCGCTTCGGTGAAGTTCAATGTCGTCGGGCCGAGCCTACTGCTGCTTGTCGCGCTTGCCTATGCTGCCTGGCTGGGGGGCGGCAGGCTTTCCCGGGCCCGATTGCACGGGCTCCTGGCCTCGCCGTTGGGATGGTTCGCCGCGGTTCTGCTGGCGCTGACCCTGTTCGAGACCCAAAACACGGGTTCGCTCGAATTCATCGGGCTCTGGCCCGTCCTTCTGGTGATCCTGGCGGAATGGAGCGGTCGCACCGACCGGCTCGGCAGGATCGTGACGGTCCTGGCCCTGGTGGTTGCCCTGCCGTCGGCCTTGATCTTCGTCGAGCGCAGCGCGCGCGCGGTCCTCGGTGCGGTGAACTACAAGGCACTTGCCGTGCCCGATCTCGGTCCGCTCGGTCGGGTCAGCGTCAAGCCCGACATCGCCGAACGTGCGGTGATCATGCTCGCACATTACGCGGCGCAGCAGACGGGCTATCGCGATCTTGCCGAGCGCGGCGAGCTGCCTTCCTACATTCTCTATTCGGAGATCGACTATCAGGCGACCTGGCTGCTCGAAGTGCAGCAGGGCATCACGGCGATCCGCGCCTGGGAAGCGGCCAATGGGCGCCGGCTCGACAGTCTCTTCACGCTCGATTTCACCGATCCGTTCAACCAACTGCTCGACCGCAGGCCGCCGCGAGGCGTGCCGATCGGTGTCGATCCCGGCCGGACCACGCCGGAGATCGATCCGCCAACGCTGGAAAGCCTGAAACAGGTCGACGCCATCCTGGTTCCGAAATGCCCTCTGACGACGGCGCGCGAGACCATCGCCGCGCATTTCTCGGAGGCCCTGAAAGGGCGCCGGCTGGTCGCGCTGGCGCCCTGCTGGGACATGTATCTGAAGGCGTAAGGGAACTGCCTCTCAGGCCGTCACCCCGCCGGTCTGCCCTGCCTCCCAGCCGAGGATGGCGCGCTTGCGCGTCAGGCCCCAGTGATAGCCGGTCAAGGCCCCGGACTTTCCGATGACGCGATGGCAGGGCACGACGAAGGAGATCGGGTTCTTGCCGACTGCCATGCCGACCGCCCTTGCCGCCGTTGGCCGGCCGAGATGGCAGGCGACATCGCCATAGGTCGTCGCCCTGCCGACCGGGATCTTCAACAGGGTCTCCCAGACGCGCACCTCGAAATCCGTGCCGATCAGCACGACCCGCAATGGCGTCTCGGCGGCCCAGGCCTTCGGGTCGAAGATCCGGCCTGCATAGGGCCGGGTCGAGGCGGGGTCGAAGCGATAATCGGCATGCGGCCAACGCCGCATCATGTCGGCCAGGGCCTCCGCCCGGCCGCCAACGACCTTGCCGCCATCGACGCTGGTCGAGACCCAGCCGAGCCCCGCGAGCCCGCGTTCCGTCACGACGATCAGTGCTTCGCCGAAGGGGGATTCATGGAAGCCGTAGGAGAGGCGCAGGCCTTCGCCGCCGCTCTTCCACTCGCCGGGCGACATCGCCTCATGCGTGACGAAGAGGTCATGCAGTCGGCCGGGCCCCGAGAGCCCAACCTCCAGCGCCGTGTCGAGCACGCTGGCCGATGACCCGAGCAGGCCCTTGGCATGGTCGAGCGTGATCGCTTGCAGAAAGGCCTTGGGGGTCAGCCCGCACCAGCGCCGGAAGAGATGGTGCACGTCGGTCGGGGTCGCGCCGGCAGCGTCCGCGATCGCCTCGATCGTCGGCTGCTCGCGCCAGTTCTCCGTGATGTAGGCCAGGATGCGCCGAACGGTATCGTAGTCGGACCCGGGCGCAGCGGCGGGAAAATCCGCCTCTGCCGGCATGGCCTGCGCGGCGCGGGCGAGCACGGCATTGGAGAATCGGGTGGGTGTCATTGCCGTTTTCATCGGGACCTGAGCGTTCATGGTCGTGAGCCTCGTGTCATGGATCATGACCGGGAATCTAGGGCCGGGAGGATGCCGCCTCCACCCGAAAGCTGGCAAGCTCTGCGGCCTTGCCACGCGATTCGAGCCGTCTGCCACCATGTCCCGTCCCGACCAGGACATCATCGGCCTCTACCAGCGCCATGCCCGGGCCTTCGACGAGCTACGATCGAGGACGCTTGTCGAAAAGGCCTGGCTTGATCGCTTCCTGCAGCTCCTTCCGGCCGGGGCATCGATTCTCGATATCGGCTGCGGCGCCGCGGAGCCGATTGCGCGCTATTTCATCGAGAGTGACTATCGCGTGACCGGCATCGATGCCTCGGCCCCTCTGATCGATCTCTGCAGGCAACGCTTCCCGGCCAATGACTGGCAGATCGGCGACATGCGCAAGCTTTCACTGAAGCGCCGCTTCGACGGGCTGATCGCCTGGGACAGTTTCTTTCATCTCACCCCCGAAGACCAGCGACCGATGTTCCCGATCTTCAGAGAGCATGCTGCGCCGGGCGCGGCGCTGATGTTCACCAGCGGGCCCCGGCATGGCGAGGCAATCGGCTCCTTCGAGGGTGAGCGGCTCTATCACGGCAGCCTGGCCCCGGCGGAGTACGGGGCCCTGCTCGACGAGAACGGCTTCGACGTCCTGTCCCATGTCGCCGAGGACCCGGACTGCGGCGGGCACACGATCTGGCTCGCAAGATTGAGATAGCCACCGGTCCGCAATTGAAACCTGCGCTCCTGTCGGGGCAGTATTGTACTGCTTGTTAATGACATTCCTGCATATGTCGAAGACGACGTGAAGGCGTGTACTCCATCTTGTGGTAGGCCTTGGTTCCCTAGCGTCATGTCGCGAATCATCGAGCTGTTCCATGAGCGAGCCGCCTCATCTGCTTAACCTCGGCAGCGACATGCGGGCTCCGCCCAAGGACGTCCCTTACGACGTCCCGCTGACTGACCTCGAGGAGCTATCCCTGAGCCTGTCGATGGCGCGGGGCCTCGACGAGATCATGGCGATCGTGCGGGGCAGCGCGCGAAGGCTTGTCGGGGCAGACGGAATCACCTTCGTCCTGCGCGAAGGCGACCAATGCTACTATGCCGACGAGGATGCGATCGCGCCGCTCTGGAAGGGCCAGCGCTTTCCCTTCGAATCCTGCATTTCCGGCTGGGCGATGGGGCATCGCGAAGTCGTCGTCATCGACGATATCTATGCCGACAGCCGTATCCCGCACGCGGCCTATCGTCCGACATTCGTACGCAGCCTCGTCATGGTTCCGGTTCGACCGGAGGACCCCGTCGCTGCAATCGGAGCCTATTGGGCAAGCAAGCAGCCGCCGTCCGAAGCCAGCGTCATCGTGCTCAAGCGCATCGCCAACAGCGCTGCTGTCGCGATGACCAATGTCGCCCTCCTCAACTCGCTCCGGGCAGCCAAGGAAGAGGCTGTGCGGGCGAAAGAGGCAGTCATCCTGGCAATGGCATCGCTGGCGGAGACCCGGGACAGCGAGACGGGAAACCACATCCGCCGCACCCAGCATTATGTTCGTGCCCTCGCCAGGGCTTCGCGCGACCGGGGCCTGTACATGCAGGTGCTCGACACGGATATGGTCGATCTTATCTACAAATCCGCGCCACTGCACGATATCGGCAAGGTCGGCATCCCCGACAGCATCCTGCTCAAGCCAGGTAAGCTCGACGCGGACGAGTTCGCCGTGATGAAGACGCATGCCGAGTTGGGCCGGCAGGCCATCGCCGAGGCCGAGCGGCATCTCGGCGGAGTGAGCTCGTTCCTCAGCCTGGCCATGGAGATCGCCCATAGCCATCACGAGAAATGGGATGGCAGCGGCTATCCACGAGGATTGAAGGGAGAGGAGATCCCTCTCTCGGGGCGGTTGATGGCGATCGCCGATGTCTATGACGCCCTCGTCACCGAGCGGGCGTACAAGTCGGCGCTCCCGCACGCCCAGGCGGTCGAGATCATCGTTGGCGACCGAGGGCGCCATTTCGATCCCGCGCTGACAGATGTCTTCGTGGAGATCGCTGCCAGCTTCGAGACGATCCACCGGACATTCTCGGACGGCCCTTAGGTCGCGACTCAGACGGCGTGTTCGGCTCGTATCCCGGCCACAGCCCTTCAAGTCTGGAGTGGATCGCCTGCCGCTTCCGCCACATTCGGATCAGCCCATCTCGGTCAGCAGATTGGCATCCCGTGCGAGCTTCCAGCGCCCGTCCGGCTCCTTCTTGAACAGGGTCAGCGTGTAGCCGGTCCTGTGCCGCGATGAGCCTGTGGCGAGAGATGTTGCGGTCATGTCGAGATGACTGCGCACGAAAGCCCAGTCGCCGAGGACCTTCAGCTCGTGGATCGTGCTGTTCCCTTCGATCTTGAGGTCGCTCATGGTGTCGGACATAGCGGCGAACGTCGCCTTGCCGAACGGGGCCTGCCCCGGAACCATGAAAATGGCATCCTCCGTCATCAGCTCCAGCACCGATGCCACATCGCCAGCCTTGCTCGCGGTGAGCCATTTCTCGATGAGCGTGCGAATCTCCCTCTCGTCATCACTCATGCCGCCTCCTTCAAGGGTCGATGACCGGCGCAGAGCCATGATTGCTGGGTGCGGCAGGTTGCCGGCCTTCACGCCGCGCTGAAATCCGTACCCCGCCTTGCCCTGGCGAGCGCGGCGCCGAGTGCATCCGCGAACCCCTCCCGCTCCTGCGGAGAGAGCGCGGCAGCCACCGATACGCTGCGGCCACGCGAGACCAGCGAGAGCCCCATCAGCCCGTAATCCTCGTCTCGCTCCCTCTCGAGCTTGGTCCAGGCTGGATTGGAGCGCCAGACAGCCTCCTTGCCGTGATGCGAAACTTTGCGCAGCAGCACCTCGAGCGGCGTCACCACGATGCGCTCGAAGGCGCGCGCCGCGTTGAAATTGACCTTGAAGGCGATGAAGAGTGCGAGGATGTCGAGGCCGAAGAAGCCGGCGACGGGCCAGGCGCCCAGCACGACGAAGGGAATCGAGGAGACGATGCTGGCGAGGCAGACGAGCGTCATCACGATGCGAAAGCCGTTCCGGCCGAGCGAGCGATGCGGAGTAATGGTCGCGTCGAAGACCGGCCGCTCCGAGGCCTGCGTCCGCTCTCCGGCATATCCATCGCGATCGTGCTTGCCGATGCTCATCGCGTAATTATAACGCCCACATGAGCGAACGGAACAGGCCCGCGGGCCGCGCCCAGGGCCTGGCAAAGATCACGACACCGAGACCGCGCCGCGCGGCGGGCATCCGTGAGATCTTTCTGCGCTTCCAGGCCGCCAATCCCGAGCCCAAGGGCGAACTCGAGGCGACCAACGCCTTCACTTTGCTGGTCGCCGTCGTGCTGTCGGCGCAGGCGACCGATGCGGGCGTCAACAAGGCGACGCGCAAGCTCTTCGAGCTTGCCGACACGCCGCAGAAGATGGTGGCGCTCGGCGAGGACAAGGTGCGCGAGCTGGTCAGGACGATCGGCCTCTTCCGCACCAAGGCGAAGAATGTCATCCTGCTCAGCGAGAAGCTGATTGCGGAGTTCGGTGGCGAGGTCCCTGCCGACCGTGCCGCGCTCGAAAGCCTGCCTGGCGTCGGGCGCAAGACCGCCAATGTCGTGCTCAACATCGCCTTCGGCGAGATCACCCACGCCGTCGACACCCATGTCTTCCGCATCGCCAATCGCCTGCGCATCGCGCCGGGCAAGACCGTGCTTGCAGTCGAGATGGGATTGGAGAAGGCGGTGCCGCCGGAATTCGGCCGCCATGCCCATCATTGGCTGATCCTGCATGGTCGCTACATCTGCAAGGCACTGCGCCCCGAATGCGGCCGCTGCCTGCTCAACGATCTCTGCGACTCCCCCGACAAGCGGGTGGCTTGACGCCTTTCTCGCGATAGGCTGTCCTCTGAATGTGAGGCGCTCCGGACGCTGACCAGGCGATCCCCCAAGAGAGCGCACGGCCAGAGGAATCGCGGGAGATTGCCATGCTCAGACATATGATGCTTGCCGCCGGTGTTACCCTGGCGGCAGCGGGCGGATTCTCGCCTGCCTTTGCCCAGACGAAGGGCCCGGTCGTCGGGGTCAGCTGGTCGAATTTTCAGGAAGAACGCTGGAAGACCGACGAGGCCGCGATCAAGGCGGCGATCGAGAAGGTCGGCGGCACCTATCTCTCGGCCGATGCGCAATCCTCTCCCGCCAAGCAACTCACCGATGTCGAAAGCCTGATCGCCCGTGGTGCCAAGGCCCTGATCGTCCTGGCCCAGGATGCGCAGGCCATCCGGCCCGCCGTCGAGAAGGCGGTCAATGAAGGCATTGCAGTCGTCGGCTATGACCGGCTGATCGAGATTCCGCAGGCCTTCTACCTGACCTTCGACAATGTCGAGGTCGGTCGCATGATGGCGCGCGAGGTCCAGAAGGCGAAGCCGGAAGGAAACTTCGTCTTCATCAAGGGATCGAGCTCCGATCCGAATGCGGGCTTCCTCTATCAGGGCTCCGTCGAGATTCTGAAGCCGGCAATCGATTCCGGCAAGATCAAGAATGTCGGCGAGGCTTTTACCGACGGCTGGCTCCCTGCGAACGCCCAACGCAACATGGAGCAGTTCCTGACCCGCAATGCCAACAAGGTCGACGCGGTGATCGCGGCCAATGACGGCACGGCGGGCGGCGCCATTGCGGCAATGGCCGCGCAGGGGCTCGCCGGCTCGGTACCGGTTTCCGGCCAGGACGCCGATCGCGCGGCATTGAACCGCGTCGCGCTCGGGACGCAGACGGTGACGATCTGGAAGGATGCACGCGAGCTCGGGCGTAATGCGGCCGAGATCGCGATCAAGCTTGCCGGCGGCGCCAAGCTGACCGAGATCGCGGGTGCGGCAAGCTGGAACCAGGGCCCGAGCAAGCAGGCGATGACGGCGCTCTTCCTCAAGCCCGTACCGGTGACGAAGGACAATCTCGGTGTGGTGATCGAGGCGGGCTGGGCTCCAAAGGCCGCTGTCTGCCAGGGCGTCGCAGCCGGCAAGGTCAAGGCTTGTGACTGAGGTCGCTCCAGCCCCGGTTTCTGAGAAGGTGCCGGGGCCAGGCGCAAGGAGCGTGGCCGACCACATGCGCGAGATCGAGTTCGATCCGCGCATGATCGGCATGGTCGCCGCGCTTGGGGTGATCTGGCTCGGCTTCAACTGGCTTTCCGACGGAGCCTTCCTGACTCCGCGAAATCTTTGGAATCTGCTGGTCCAGACGGCATCGATCGCCGTCATGGCCTGCGGCATGGTGCTTGTCATCGTGACGCGCAATATCGACCTCTCGGTCGGTTCGATGCTCGGCTTCGTCGGCATGGTGGTCGGGCTGGTCCAGGCGCGACTGCTGCCGGAGCTGCTTGGCTTCGAGCATCCCGCCACATGGTTCATCAGCATCCTGGTTTCCGTTGCGCTCGGCGGCGTCCTCGGCCTGTTCCAGGGTGCGTTGATAGCCTATCTCGCCATCCCCTCCTTCATCGTCACGCTCGGTGGCCTTCTTGTCTGGCGTGGCGCAGCCTGGTGGGTGACGCAGGGCCAGACCATCGCGCCGATGGACACGCGTTTCCGCCCCCTTGGTGGCGGCATCGAAGGCGCGATCGGCACGGGTGCATCCTGGGCGATCGGTCTGGTGATCTGCGCCTTGATCCTTGCCGGGATCGTGCTTGCCCGCCGCCGGCGGCGGCGCTTCGGTTTCGGCCTGCGGCCGATCTGGGCTGAAGGCGCCATTGCCGCGCTTGGCTGCGGCGCCGTGCTCGGCACCGTGATGGTCGCCAATGCCTATCCTCTGCCGGCCGGCGTTGCGCGCCGCCTGGTCGAGGCCAGAGGCCTCGTCTGGCCGGAGGGCGGGCTGACCATCGGCCATGGCCTTGCGGTTCCCGTGCTGTTGGCGCTGGCGGTCGGCATCGTGATGAGCTTCTTGACCAAGCGGCTGCGGTTCGGCCGCTATGTCTTCGCGATCGGCGGTAATCCCGAGGCAGCGCAGCTTTCCGGCGTCAACACCCGCAAGGTGCTGACCCTGGTCTTCGGGTTGATGGGGGTGCTTGTCGGCATATCCGCCTGCATCTCCACGGCCCGCCTCAATGCCGCGACGAATTCGGCCGGAGCCCTCGACGAGCTCTATGTCATTGCGGCGGCGGTGATCGGCGGCACATCGCTTGCCGGTGGCGTCGGCACCATCGCGGGTGCGATGCTGGGCGCGCTGGTGATGCAGTCGTTGCAATCGGGCATGGTGCTGATCGGCGTCGATACGCCGCTGCAGAACATCGTCGTCGGCGTGGTGCTGGTCGTGGCCGTCTGGCTCGACGGGCTCTACCGTCGCAAGCTGAGCTGAGGGAGGAGGGACGTCATGAGCCTCGCCACGGCCCGGGACATCGAGACCCCACCGCTCGTCGAGATGCGCGACATCTCGATCGCCTTCGGTGGCATCAAGGCGGTCGACACTGTCAGTGTCGACCTCAAGGCCGGCGAGGTTGTCGGCCTGCTCGGTCACAACGGTGCCGGCAAATCGACGTTGATCAAGATCCTGTCGGGAGCCTACCAGGCCGATGCCGGCGAGATCCGCATCAGCGGTGAGCCGGCTGCGATTGCCAATCCGCGTGACGCCAAGCGCTACGGCATCGAGACGATCTACCAGACCCTGGCTTTGGCCGACAATGTCGACGCCGCAGCCAATATCTTCCTCGGACGGGAGCTGCTGACGCCCTGGCACACGCTGGATGATTCCGCGATGGAATCCGAAACGCGCAAGGTGATGGGACGGCTCAATCCGCATTTCCGGCGCTTCAAGGAGCCGGTCAAAGCGCTCTCGGGCGGCCAGCGTCAGTCGGTTGCGATCGCGCGCGCGATTTACTTCAACGCCCGGGTTCTGATCATGGACGAGCCGACGGCAGCGCTCGGGCCTGCGGAGACGAAACAGGTTGCCGATCTCATCCTTGAACTGAAGCGTCAGGGAATCGGCATCTTCCTGATCAGTCATGACCTGCATGACGTCTTCGATCTCGCCGACCGGCTCAGCGTGATGAAGAACGGCCGGGTTGTCGGTACTGCCCGCACCAGCGATGTGACGCAGGACGAGGTGCTGGCGATGATCATCTCAGGGAAATGTCCCGCGGGCRCCACTCCGGGGCCGGGCGCGCTGCGCGGCCAGGCGTAGCGAAGGCCACGAGAACCCGCCGCCTCGCAGCGGCGGGTCAGGAGATCGCGCGGTGTCGCGACCCGTTCAGGCCGTCGCGTGCGGCTCGTGCCGGTAGTCCCAGACAGCCCAGGCCGAGACGGCAGCCGTCAGCACGCCGAGGATCGTGTGGGTCCAGAACGCGTTGAAGTTGCCGGTAAAGCCGAGCACCCAGGGAGCTGCCATCAGCCAGACGCCGAGCACCAGGTTCACCCATTCCTCCCATTCCTTGAACATCGAGAGCGCCGCGACCGCCACAAGGGCGAGCACGATGCCGATGATCCAGGCGTTGCGGGCGGCCATCATGTCGCCCGTAAAACGCATGATCCAGGGAGAGATGAACAGGCACGCGGCGAGGAGAAGATTGCACAAGTCCTGCGGCCGTTTGCCTTCCGTATTCGCGGTCAACATGATCACCTCCATCAGTGACGATCATCCAAACCACCATGCCTAGCGCCCGAAGGCGCTTGCTAAGGAAAATGTGGTGTTGCCAGAACAGCTGTTCAAGCTCGCCGGATCGAAACGAGAATGGCCGGCGCGAGGCCGGCCATGATGTTGCGAGTGCTGCGCGCCGGGACAGGCTTACTTGGCTACGACTTAGTCGTTGCAAGCTGGGCCGTCTCGCTCACTTGGCGGCGAGCAGGTCCTTGACCGAGAGCAGCACGAGTTCGTTGTCATCGGCCTTCTTCGGGTCGCGCGACGAGGAGAAGGGCAGGTTGTTGTCGTTGCCGACGACGATGATGCCATTGGCGCGGTCGACGACATCGACGTTCTCGATGGTGAAGAAGGGGAAAGGCAGCACGCCGTCGATGGCACCCTGCTTCGCCTTCTTGTCCGGGTCGGCGATCTTCATCAGGTCGATGAAGCCGATCTTGCGCACCGACTTGCCGACATTGGCGTCGGTCATCTCGATCTTCACGATCCGCTTGAACTTGGCGAGGTCATGGAAGCAGTCCGGGCCCTTCTGGCCGGCCGCGCAGCCCTTGTCGGCAGTGCCTTCGCCATTATCACGCTCGATGATCAAGGCGGTGGTGGCGTCGATCATGTTGAAATCGCCGATGGCGAGCCCCTTCTGCTCGAGCGGGAAGAACCAGGAGCGGCCGGTCCACTTCTCGTTCTGCACGTCGAATTCGAGGATGCGCAGCACTTCCTTGCCGTCGACTTCCTCATTGCCCTTGGTCTCGGCGTTCCAGAGCGGGCCTTCGAGCAGCGGGTAAAGAAAGCGCCCGTCCGGCGAGGCCGCCATGCCCTCATAGCCCTTGGAGCGGCGCACATTGAACTCGACGGGCAGGTTCGGGGCGCCGGGCGTCGTCACGGCGTAATGGTCGGGCGAGCGCGCCGGCTTGCCGTCGACCGTGGTCTCGAACACCGCCTCGACCTTGCCGTCGGCGTCGACGCGGATCAGGTAGGGTCCGAATTCCTCACCGATCCAGAACTTGCCGCCGATTGGCTGGATGGATTCGGGATCGAAATCGGCGCCGGTCAGATAGCGCTTCTCGGTGCCCTCGTGGACGATGCGGAACGGCACCTTCTTGCCGGGATCATGCAGGAAGGTGGTCGCGAGACGTTCGATCTTGCCGCCGTTGAAATCGGCCTTGAGGCGATGGAAGAACAACATCGCGTCGGGCGAGTTCACCTTGGAGCCGAAGCCGTTATCGGTCAGCACCAGGAACTCGCCATTGCCGAGCGAGCGGATGCCGGAGAAGCCCTGCACCGGCTGACCGGCAAATGGCGTGGACAGCCCGGTCGGGCGGCCGCCCGACGTACCCATCACGGTGCCGACGGCCTCGACGCGTTTGCCGGGCTGGACGAACTTGCCGGAGACCTTGAGGTCAGCCGGCGCATCGGCCGGGGCCGGGATGATGGTGTTGGCCGGCAGGAGCGCATGGCCGACGAGCTTGGCGGGGAATTCCTTCGGCGCGTCCTGCGCACCGGCGAGCATGGTCGAGGACAGCAGCAGGGCTGCGGCGAGGGCAAGGCGCATGGGTCACTCCGGCGCGGGGAAGAAGACCGCGCCGGCTTGGCCGTGCAGCATCTCAGCACAACGACGGTGCCGTGACGCTTGCGTGACGGAGCGGCAGGCCGCTCAGTAACCTCGGGCGGGATCGACGACATGCTCCAGCGCTTCGCCGGCCTGCAGCCGCCGGATTTGCGCCGCGATCAGGGTCGCGATCGCCTCCGGGTCTGACATCGCGGCATTATGCGGTGTCACGGTCACGGCCGGATGGCTCCAGAGCGGGGAATCGGCCGGCAATGGCTCGGTCTGGAACACGTCCAGTGTCGCCCCCCTCAGTGTGCCGGTTTCGAGCGCGGACAGGATATCGGTCTCGACCTGCAGGCCGCCGCGACCGGCATTGATCAGGAATGGCCCGCCGAGCCGCCCGCCCTGCGCGAGACCGCCGAGCAGCTTTGCATTGATGACCCCGCGCGTATCCGGTGTCAGCGGCAGCAGACTGACCAGGATGTCGGTGCGAGCGAGGAACGCTGCCATGCCGTCTTCCCCGGCGAAGGTGACAAGCCCGTCGACGCTCTTCGGCGAACGGCTCCAGCCGGCGACGTCGAAGCCGAGGACCTGCAGTTTTCGCACCGCGTCGAGCCCAAGCTCGCCGAGCCCCATGACGCCGACACGCACCGAGCGGGCCGCCGGCTGGTTGCGATCGTCTTCCCAGGATTTGGCGAGTTGCTGACGGTCGTAGCGGCGCTGCTGGCGCAGATGCATCAGGCAGTGCAGTACGATGTATTCGCTCATGCGCGTCGTCAGATCAGGATCGACCACGCGGGCGATCGGCACCGGCGGCAGGCGGCTATCGGCGAAGATGTGGTCAACGCCGGCGCCGAGCGAGAAGATCGCTGCGAGATTGGGCAGGCCCGCGAGGCTTCCCTCGGGATGCTTCCAGCTCGCGACGTAATGCACGGCGCGGCGGTCGAAGGGCTCGCCGAGCGTGACGACCGGGAGTTCCGGCAGCAGGGCGGCAAAACGCCCCCGCCAATCCTCGATATGCCAGCCGGTCATTGCCAGAAGCAGACTCATGATCCTGAAGTCTCCGTGATGCGTTGCGCGATCAGCGGACCGTGTCCGGCCGCGTCCTCGCCGAGTGTATAGGCTCGCCGCAGCCGGGCCTCGGCCGCGGTGAAGCTGGCCTCGTCGCGGGCATGGATGATTGCGAGCGGCCGTTCCGGCCCGACATCCTGGYCAAGCCCTGCCAGTTCGACGAGGCCGACAGCATGGTCGATCGCGTCCTGCGGCCGCGTCCTCCCACCGCCGAGCGCCACCACGGCAAGCCCGACGCCGCGCGTGTCGACGGTGCGCACGGCTCCGCTCGAGGCCGGATAGGCCGCCCGGATGACCGCGGCGGGCGCGAGATGCTTTGTCGGCTTCTCCAGCAGGTCGGCCGGGCCACCAAGCGCGACGACCATTTCGGCGAAACGCTCCGCGGCGGCGCCGCTGCTGAAAGCTGCCTCGATCTTCGCCCGGGCTTCGTCGAGGTTATGCGCAAGCTTGCCGAGCAGCAGCATCTCGGCGGCCAGTGCCACGGTCACTTCGTGGAAGCGCGGTTCGCGCCGGCGTCCCGTCAGGTGGTCGAGAGCATAGGCGACTTCGAGCGTGTTGCCGGCCGCCGACGCGAGCGGCTCGGCCATGTCGGTCATCAGCGCGGTTGTCGGCAGGCCGGCGCCATTGGCGACGCCGACGAGCGCCTCTGCGAGGTCATGCGCCTTGTTGAAGTCGGGCAGGAAGGCGCCGGAGCCGAATTTCACGTCCATGGCCAGGCCGTGCAGGCCTGCGGCGAGCTTCTTCGACAGGATCGAGGACACCAGCAGCGGGATCGTCTCGACCGTCGCGGTCACGTCGCGGATGGCATAGAGGCGCTTGTCGGCGGGGGCGAGATCGGCGGTCTGGCCGATGATGGCGCAGCCGGTTTCGCGCACCACCTTGCGGAACAGCGCGATATCCGGTTGCGTCACATATCCCGGCACGGCATCGAGCTTGTCGAGCGTGCCGCCGGTATGGCCGAGGCCACGTCCCGAAATCATCGGCACATAGCCACCGCAGGCCGCGACGACCGCGGCCAGAGGCAGGCTGACCGTGTCGCCGACGCCGCCGGTCGAGTGTTTGTCGAGTGCGGGGCCGGGCAGGTCGTCCCAGTTCAGGACCGTGCCGGAATCGCGCATGGCGAGCGTCAGGGCAACGCGTTCCTCGGCGTTCATGTTGCGGAAGAATACGGCCATGGCAAATGCGGCGGCCTGGCCCTCGCTGACGGAACCGTCGGTCAGCCCGGCGACGATCTGGCGGATATCCTCGCCGGGAAGCGTGCCGCCATCGCGCTTGGCGGCAATGATCTCCTGAGGCAGTCGCATCAATAGGCCCCGTCGATCCGTTCGCCGGCGGTCTTGCCCTCGATGATGTCGACGAGGACCTGGTGCAGGCCGCTGGCGCCGATGCGGAAGGTGGAGGGCTTCGCCCAATCCGGTCCCATCGCCTTGTCGGCCAGCGCAAGATAGGCGTTTGCGTCGGGAAGCGTCTTGATGCCGCCTGAGGGCTTGATGCCGACCGGTCGTCCGGCTGCCTTGATGACGGCCAGCATGGTCTCGACCGCCGGCAGGCTGGCGGAATGGGCGGTCTTGCCGGTCGAGGTCTTGATGAAGTCGGCCCCGGCCGAAATCGCGAGCATTGAGGCTCGCTTCACCGCGTCGAGATCAGGGTATTCGCCGGTTTCAAGGATGACCTTCAGCAGCCTGTCGCCACACTGGTCCTTGGCGCTCGCAACCATCTCGCGGGCAATGTCGCTGTCGCCATCGAGGAAGGCGCGCCAGGGCAGGACGAGGTCGATCTCATCGGCGCCGTCCCCCAGTGCTTCCGCGACATCTCCGGCAACCAGCGTGCAGTTGCTGCCCCCGGCCGGGAAATTGACCACGGTCGCGATCTTCACGGTCGAATGGCGCAGCGCCTTGCGCGCAATCTCGACGAAGCGCGGCCAGATGCAGACGGCGGCAACGGGGCCAGGCGCAGCGACGGCGCGCGCGCAAAGTCGCAGGGTGCCGGCCTCGCTCGCCTGGTCCGAGAGATCGGTCAGGTCGAGGAGACTCAGTGCACGGGCCGCGGCTTCAAGATCGGCCATCTCTAGAGCTCCGCCAGGAAAGAGCGGAACAGGCGGCGCAGGCCCGTCGACGCGGCCGCCGCAACGTCACGGGTCTCCCCGTGGCTCGGCGCGCCGCCAAGAATACCCGCGCCCATATTGGTGATCACCGAGATACCGGCGACGCGAACGCCATGCCGGCGCGCGATGATGACCTCCGGCACGGTCGACATGCCGACGAGATCGGCGCCGAGCATCTTCGCCATCCTGATCTCGGCTGGCGTCTCGAAGCTCGGCCCCGAGAACCACATATAGACGCCTTCGCCCATATTGACCCCTGAAGCGGCCGCCGCCTTCTTCAGGCGTGCCCGCAGATGCGGATCATAGGCATCGACCATCGGCACGAAACGCCCATCGCCGGTATCGCCGATCAGCGGGTTCGGCGCGTTGAGATTGATGTGGTCGGTAATCAGGGCGAGGCCGCCGGGCCGCAGGTCCGGCTTCAGCGAGCCCGATGCATTGGTCAGGACCAGTGGCGGCGAGCCGAAGGCTGTCAGCATGCCGATCGGCACGCGCATCACCGCAGGATCTCCGGTTTCGTAGAAATGCGCCCGCCCCTGGAAGATCAGGACGCGCTTGCCGTGCAGCGTGCCATAGCAGACGGCGCGGGCATGGCCCGAGACATGGCCCTGCGGGAATCCCGGGATCTCCGCGAACGGAATGACGACCGGGTCGACCACATCGTCGACGATGCGGCCGAGCCCGGTGCCGAGTACGAAGGCGCAGTCGATCCCACCGTCGACGCCGCGGTCGATCAGCGTTCCCGCTGCCTTGTCGAAACTCGGGTCAGCCGCCATTCCAATGCCTCGGTATCGGGGTCGGCCTGCGCACGGATGCGCGCGGGCCTGCGCAAATCAGGTGCGCAAATTGGCCGGTCCGAACGAGGCTGGCAACAGCTCCGCGAGCGAAAACCGGGCACGCACGCCATCGGGGCCCGCAATCGCGATGGGTGTTTCCGGGGCAGCGAACTCGCGAATGCGCTGACGGCAGGCACCGCACGGGGTGACCAGCTCCTCGCCGTCGCCAAGGACCAGAACGGCATGGATCGCCCGTCCGCCCGCCGCGATCATCGCGGAGATGGCGCCGGCCTCGGCGCAGAGCCCGACGGGATAGGAGGCGTTCTCGACATTGCAGCCGGAATGGATCGCGCCGTTGTCATCGAGGATGGCGGCGCCGACCCGGAATGCGGAATAGGGCGCATAGGCCCGGATCTGCGCGCGCCTGGCCGTGGCGAAGAGGGCGTCGAAATTGGGCGCAGACTCGCTCATCAACGCTCCTTCACATAGGGCAGGCCGGAGGCCTTCGGTGGCACGGCCTTGCCGATGAAACCAGCAAGCAGGATGACGGTGAGAAGATAGGGCAGGGCCTGGATCGCCTGGACGGGAACCTGTCCGATACCAGGAAGCAGCACGCCCTGCAGCCGGATCGCGATGGCATCGAGCAGCCCGAAGAGCAGGCAGGCCCCCAGCGCCGGCCAGGGACGCCAATTCGCAAAGATCACGGCGGCGAGCGCGATGAAGCCCTTTCCCGCCGTCATTTGCGGCAGGAAACCGGCCGATTGCGAAACGGCGAGATAGGTGCCGCCCAGCCCACAAAGCACGCCGCAGATCACCACCGCGCCATAGCGCAGCCCGGCGACCGAGATGCCCGCGGTATCGACGGCTGCCGGGTTCTCGCCGACGGCGCGCAGCCGCAGGCCGAAGCGTGTGCGCTTCAGCACGAAGGCGGTGATCGGAACCGCGAGGATGGCGAGATAGACCGGTGCCCCATGGCCGGAGATGACCTCGTCGTAGAGAAGGCCGAGGACGGGGACGTGTTCGCGCATGGCCCTGGCGAAGGGAAGGGTGAGATCGCCGAAGCGCGCTGCCCCTTCGAGCGGCGGGGTCCGTCCTCCCTGTCCATACCAGGCATTGCCGAGCACCACGGTGACGCCCGCCGCCAGCATGTTGATGGCGACGCCGGAGACGATCTGGTTGCCGCGCCAGGTGATCGCTGCGAAGCCGTGGACGAGCGAGAGCAGGACCGAGGCCAGGATGCCGGCGCCGAGCCCCGCCCAGGCGGAGCCGGTCACGAAGGCTGCGACGGCCGAAGCGAAGGCCGCGACCAGCATCTTCCCTTCCAGCCCGATATCGACGACGCCGGAGCGTTCGGACCATAGCCCGGCGAGTGCCGCGCAGAGCAGCGGAATCGACAGTCGGATCGTGGAATCGAGGATGACGGCGATGGTCGTGAGCCAGTCCATGGCTAGGCCACCCGGCCGAGTCGGAGGGCGTTGGCGACGAGCTTGCGAAAGAGCCCGTCGAGCGCCCCGGCAAAGAGAATGACCACGCCGCCGATCACGACGACCATGTCCCGCGTAATGGTCGGCTTGTCGAAGGAGAGTTCCGCTCCGCCCTGATAGAGCACGCCGAACAGGAAGGCTGAGAGCGCGACGCCGATCGGGTGGCCGCGCCCCATCAACCCGACGGCGATGCCGACGAAACCGTAGCCGGCCGTGAAATCGATCAGGAGGCGGTGCTGCACACCCATCGCCTCGTTGACCGCGAGCCCGCCAGCCAGGGCGCCGGAGAGCGCCATCGCGACCATGGTCATCCGGGCGGGCGAAATGCCGGCATAGGCGGCAGCGCGTGGATTGGCGCCCACGGTGCGGATCGCGTAACCGAGGCGCGAGCGATAGATCAGTGCCCAGATTGCGACGAGCGCGGCGAGCGCGAGCAGGAAAGCGGTGTTGAGCGGGGTCGCCGGCAGCTTGATCCCGAGCGGCGCGAGCAACTGGTGCATCGGCGTCAACACGGCGTGCCCGGCGAATTCCGGGGTTTCGGCCTGCATCGAACCAGGTTTCCCCATCACGTTGACGAGCAGATAGACGCTCAGCGTCGCCGCCAGGAAATTGAACATGATCGTGGTGATGACGACGTGGCTGCCGCGCGTCGCCTGCAGCCAGCCGGGGATGAAACCATAGAGCGCGCCTCCTGCCGCTCCCGCCAGGATGGCGAGCGGCACGAGCAGGATGCCGGGCAGCGGCGCGAGCCAGAGGCAAGCCAGCGCGAGGAAGATGCCGGCGACGGTCGCCTGGCCCTCGCCGCCGATGTTGAACAGCCCGGCATGGAAGGCGACGGCGACGGCGAGGCCCGTGAAGATGAAATTCGTGGTGTAGTAGAGCGTGAAACCCAAGCCCTCGATGCTGCCGAGGGCACCCTTGAGAAGCAGGGCCGTGGCTTCCAAGGGGCTCTCGCCGATGCCGAGCACCACCAGTCCGGCGACAAGGAGCGCCGCAGTGACGCTGACCAGCGGAACCAGCCCGGCATCGGCCCAGCGGGGCAGGTCGATCGGCGTGGCGCTCATGCGGCTTCCTGGTTCACACCGGCCATCAGCAGGCCGAGATCGCGCTCATTGGTGGCCTCGGCCGCTCGCTCGCCGRTGACCCGGCCGCCGCACATGGCCAGGATCCTGTCGGACAACGCCATCACCTCCTCGAGCTCGACCGAAACAAGCAGGATCGCCACTCCGGCATCGCGCAGCGCAATCAGGCGGCGATGGATGAACTCGATCGCACCGATATCGACGCCGCGTGTCGGCTGGCCGACGAGCAGGACCTTTGGTGCGCGCTCGATCTCGCGGGCCAGCACGATCTTCTGCTGATTGCCGCCCGAGAATTTCGCGGCCTTCAGGGACGGGTCTGCCGGGCGCACATCATAGGCCGTCATGCCGGCAAACGCGTGCGCTGCAATCCTGGTCGGCGAGAGGAAGGGGCCTGGTCCGAAGGCCGGGTCGTCCTGGTAGCCGAGGATGCTGTTCTCGGCCGCGGGAAAGGCGGTGACCAGTCCCATCCTGTGGCGGTCCTCGGGAATATGCATCACCCCGAGTTCGCGCAGATTGGCGGGCGTGCGGTCGCCGGCGTTGAGGATCTCGCCGTCGAGCCGGATGACGCCGCGCGAGGGCTGGAGCAGGCCGGCAAGCACCTCGAGCAATTCGCTCTGGCCATTGCCGGCGACGCCGGCGATGCCGACGATCTCGCCGGCATGCAGCGTCAGGCTGACATCGCTGAGCTTCTCGCAACCACGCTCGTCATAGAAACCGAGGCCGGCAGCCTCCAGAACGGGGGCCCCGCGCGGATGCTCCGTCTTCTCCACCCGCAGCAGCACGCGCCGTCCGACCATCGCTTCGGCAAGCTCGGGAGGCGAGGTCCGGGCGGTTTCGACATGCGCGATCATCTCACCCCGACGCATCACCGAGACGGTGTCGGTCACATCCATGACCTCGCGCAGTTTGTGGGTGATCAGGATCACCGTCTTGCCCTGCGCCTTCAGTGATCGCAGCAGCGCAAAGAGCTGGTCGGCTTCCGATGGGGTCAGCACGGCGGTGGGTTCGTCGAGGATCAGGATCTCGGCGCCGCGATAGAGCGCCTTCAGGATTTCGACGCGCTGCTGAAAGCCGACGGAGAGATCGCCGACGATGGCGTCCGGGTCGATGGCGAGGCCATAATCCCGGGAGAGGCGCGCAAGCTCGGCCCGTGCCCTGGCGATGCCGCCCTTGAGCAGCTTGCCGCCCTCCGCGCCGAGCACGACGTTCTCGACGACGCTGAGTGGTTCGACCAGCATGAAATGCTGATGGACCATGCCGATGCCGGCCGTGATCGCGTCCGCCGGTCTGCGAATACGCAAGGGCTGGCCTGCGACCCTGATCTCGCCGGAATCGGCCTCATAGAAACCGTAGAGGATCGACATCAGCGTCGATTTGCCGGCTCCGTTTTCGCCGACGATGCCGTGGATTGAGCCGGCGGCGATGGAAAGCGAGACGTCCTTGTTGGCCAGGACCGGGCCGAAGCGCTTGCTGATCGCGATCAGTTCGATGGCGGGAACGCTCATGGCACGATCACCATGCCGTCATGGGCCCGCTCTTCCGGCAACGGGCCGTCATGGGCGAGCATGCCCGGCCCCATATGGGTCAGCACGATGCGCGGGGTCGCGAGATCGCCGCGCCGTGCCGCGAGTGTCTTGTAGTCGAGATGGTTGGCCAGCGGCCGGTCGTAATTGTAGCACTCGACAAGCAGCACATCGGCTCCGGCGGCCAAGGAGATCAGCTCATCGCTCCAGGCCGTATCGCCGGAAAAGGCAAAGACCTTGCCGTCGCGTGCCAGTCGATAGCCCTGGCAAGGGCCGGCGCGCTCGTCATGCACCATCGGGAAGGCGGTGATCGCGAGCCCGGCCAACATTGCCGGTGCTTCCGGCGTCACCTCGACGAAACGGATCGGGAAGCGCCAGGGATTGGCCGAGGCGCCGGGGAAATCGGCCTCCAGCGCATGCCACGCTCGGTGTTCGATGCCGGCCGGCCCTGCGATGGTCAGGGGCTCGTTCCGGCGCGAGACGAATTGCGCATCGAGCAGAAAGGCCGGCAGCGCGCCGAAATGGTCGCCGTGGAAATGCGTGAACAGCAGGCTCGAGATCGGATTGCGGGCGACGTCCGCCTTGTTCAGCGCGACCATGCTCGACGAGCCGCAGTCGAGCAACATGCGCTCGCCGACGGCCTCGACGAGCAGGCAGGTGTTGAAACGCCCGCCCGATCCGAAGGCGTCGCCGGAGCCAAGAATGGTGATCTTCATCCGGATGCGGCCCCAAAGCGCCGCCCTCCCCGAGAAGGAGAGGGCGGCATGCGCCCGTTCCTCACATCGTGCACTTAGAGTCCGACATATAGTCGTGCACCTTCACCGTGCCGGCGATGATGTCATCGCGCGCCTTGTCGGCGGCGGCTTTCATCTCGGGCGTGATCAAGGCCCGGTTGGCATCGTCGAGCGCCCAGGCGACGCCGTCCTCCTTCAGCCCGAGCACGGAGATGCCCGGCTTCCAGCTGCCTTCGCGGGCCGCCTTGAAGGAGGCGTAGGTCGCGACATCGACGCGCTTCAGCATCGAGGTCAGCACCTTGCCCGGCTGCAGGGCGTTCTGGTTGGAATCGACGCCGATGCCGAGCTTGCCGGCATCCGCCGCCGCGCGCAGCACGCCGATGCCGGTGCCGCCGGCTGCGTGGTAGATCACGTCGGCGCCGCGGTCGATCTGCGACTTGGCAAGCTCGCCGCCCTTCACCGGGTCGTTCCAGGCGGAGGGCGTCGAGCCCGTCATGTTCTGGAAGACCTCGCCATCCTTCTTCGCCGCCTTGACGCCCTGGACATAGCCGCAGGCGAATTTCCGGATCAGCGGGATATYCATGCCGCCGACGAACCCGACCTTGCCGCTCTTGGATGCCATCCCGGCGAGCAGGCCGACGAGATAGGAGCCCTCATGCTCCTTGAACACGACCGACTGTACGTTCGGCAGGTCGACAACCATGTCGATGATCGTGAATTTCAGGTCGGGGAATTCGGCTGCCACCTTTTGCAGGGCGGTCGCCTGGCTGAAGCCGACCGCGATGATCGGGGAATGGCCGTCGCGTGCGAAGCGCCGCAGGGCCTGCTCGATCTGCGCCTCGTTGGTCGGCTCGAAATCGCGGAACTCGACACCGGTTTCCTTCTTGAATTTCTCGGCGCCGATGAAGGCGGCTTCGTTGAAGGATTTGTCGAATTTGCCGCCCTTGTCATAAACGACCGCCGGCTTGATTGCGGTTTGCGCCATGGCGGCGAGAGCCGAAAAGGCGACGCCCGCTAGCGCCAGCGCAAGAGATCTGACCCGCATATGTGCTTCCCCTGTGAACGCGCGGCGCGGTTTCTCCGCCCCTGCCTGTGCGCACGATGGCACGGCTTCCTCGCCCGGCCAAGCCGGGCTGCAGGCCATTTCCCTTGGCCCCGCCAACGCCACGATTGCCCAATCCAGCGGTTCGGCTTAACTCTGATGCATGAGCCTGCACGGTGACGAGATCGAACGCTATGCGCGCCATCTGGTGCTGCCGGAGATCGGCGGTCCGGGGCAGGCCAAACTCAAATCCACCAGCGTACTCGTGATCGGCGCGGGCGGGCTTGGCGCGCCGCTGATCCAGTATCTTGCCGCCGCGGGTGTCGGCATGATCGGTATCGTCGACGCCGATCATGTCTCGCTTTCCAACCTGCAGCGCCAGACCATCTTCAGCACTGCCGACCTCGGCGCGAACAAGGCGGTTGCGGCTGCCGGCTTCATCAAGCGGCTCAACCCGCATGTCGCGGTCGAGGAGCATGTCACCCGCATCGACCCGCACAACGCCCGCGCCATGGTTGCCTTCTACGACGTGATCGCCGACGGCACCGACAATTTCGAGACGCGTTACGCCGTCGCCGATGCCTGCTTCTACGAGAAGAAGCCGCTGGTCACCGCGGCCCTTGGCCGCTTCGATGGGTCGCTGACCACGCTGCGCCCGCATGAGAAGCGGCCGGACGGGCGGCCGAACCCGACCTATCGCTGCCTCTTTCCCAATCCGCCGCCGCCTGGCACGGTCGCACCCTGTGCCGAAGCCGGTGTGCTTGGCGCGCTCGCCGGCGTGATGGGCTCGCTGATGGCGCTGGAGGTGATTCGCGCAATCACCGGCTTCGGGGAGCCGCTGGTCGGCAAGCTCCTGCTCGTCGACGCGATGACGATGCGCTTCGATACGATGCGCTACGACTGGGATGCCGCCAATCCGTTGAACGGGACGGCGGTCGCCAGGAGCGCCTGAGCCTTCAGCCCCGATGCTGCGCTGTCGGCCGGGACAGGCCGGAGCCTGACCCGATGCGGTGGGGGCCCTAGCCTCGGCTTCTCACCTTCGCCTCGATCGCGTCCCAGACCTGGGCGGCGATATCGGGCCCGCCCAGCTTCTTGACGGCGCGCACGCCCGTCGGCGCCGTGACGTTGATCTCGGTCAGGTAGTTGCCGATCACGTCGATTCCCACCAGGATCAGGCCTCGCTCGCGCAGCGTCGGACCAATCGCCTCGCAGATCTCGAGCTCGCGCTTGGAGAGATCCGTCGGAGCGGCGGCGCCGCCGCGCACCATATTGGCGCGCAGGTCACCATYGGCCGGGACCCGGTTGACCGCGCCTGCCGCCTTGCCGTCCACCAGCAGGATGCGTTTGTCGCCGGCGCTGACCTCCTTCATGAAGCGCTGGACCACCCAGGCCTCCTTGAAGATCCCGGAGAAGAGATCGAACAGCGAGCCGAAATTGGGGTCGCCCTTCCCGGTCTTGAACACGGTCGCGCCGCCATGGCCGTAAAGCGGCTTCATCACGATCTCGCCGAACTCTTCGCGAAATGCTTCGATCTCGGCCCTGTCGCGGGTGATCAGGGTCGGCGGCATCAGTTCGGGGAAATGCGTGACCAGGATCTTCTCGGGCGCGTTGCGTACCTGCGCGGGATCGTTGACGACCAGCGTCTTCGGATGGATGCGCTCCAGCATATGCGTGGAGGTGATGTAGGCCATGTCGAACGGCGGGTCCTGCCGCAGCAGCACGACATCGAGCGTCGAGAGATTGGTGCGTTCCTCGGTTCCGAGGGTGAAGTGATCTCCGTCGACGTCACGCACTTCGACCGGCCTGATCGGCGCGGTGACCTTGCCGTCCCGCATCGAAAGCTGGTCCGGCGTATAGGTGTGGAGCGTGTGTCCGCGCCGCTGCGCCTCCAGCATCAAGGCGAAGCCGGTATCGCCGGCGATCCTGACGCGTTCGATGGGGTCCATCTGGATGGCGACGGCAAGGGTCATGGGCAAGGTTCCTGTTGCGCGGCCTCATATCGGCCCAGGCCCCATGCCTGTGCAAGGGGCAGGCTGCGCGTCACAGGATCAGCTCGAAGGCGCCGGGCACATGGCGCGGCCGACGCCAGGGCGCGACGAAGACGGCATCGGCTCGCAAATGATGGTCCATCGCCCAGGCATTGCGCGAGAGCCATTGCCGGATGCGGGCCTCGATCAGCCGGCGTTTCTCCGGAGTGATCGCGGTCAGCGCATCGTCGAGCAGGCCCCGGGCCTTGACCTCGACGAAGGCGATGGTGCGTCCGCGCTTCACGATGAGGTCGATCTCGCCGCCCTTGCCGCCGAAGCGCCGGGCGAGGGGCCGGTAACCCTTCGCGGCAAGCCAGAGGATCGCCAGCAGCTCGCCGCGCTGGCCGGTCGTTCCGGCTCGTCTGGCCTTCTGGCTGCGAGCCCTGGCTCTCAAGGCTCGCGGGTCAGTTCGAGGGCGCGCGCATAAATCTTGCGGCGCGGCTGCCCCGTCTCGGCGGCGACCTGCGCGACCGCCTCCTTGAGCGAGAGCCGCGCCATGGCCTCGCGCAGGCGCTCATCGATGACATCTCCCGCTGGAAGCAGAGCCTCGGCTCCGGGTGGACCGATGATCACGACGATCTCGCCGCGTGCTTCTTCCTCCTCGCCGTAATGGGCGGCGAGTTCAGCAAGCGTCCCGCGTTGTACGGTTTCGTGGTACTTGGTCAGTTCGCGGGCGACCGCTGCCGGCCTTGCGCCCAGCACTGCGCCGGCATCGGCGAGCATCTCGGCGAGGCGGCGCGGCGATTCGAAGAAGACGAGGGTGCCTGGAATGACCGCCAGCTCGGTCAGTCGCCCGCGCCGCGCGGCCGATTTCGGCGGCAGGAAACCTTCGAAGAAGAACCGGTCTGTCGGCAGGCCGGCAAGCACCAGCGCCGCCAGAACGGCTGAGGGGCCGGGAATGCCGGTGACCGGCAGGCCTTCGGCGACGACATCGGCGACCAGCTTGTAGCCGGGGTCCGACACCAGCGGCGTGCCCGCGTCGGAGATCAGGGCAAGCCGCCCGCCCTCCCGCAGCTTGGCCAGGATCTTCGGCCGCATCTGCGCGGCATTGTGCTCGTGATAGGGCAGGAGCGGTGTCGAGATTCCGTAATGTGCCAGCAGCGTCTTGCTGGTGCGCGTGTCCTCGGCGAGCACGGCATCGGCGGCGGCAAGCGTCGCCAGGGCGCGAAACGATATGTCGCGCAGATTGCCGATCGGGGTTGCGACGATGTGCAGGCCCGGCGCCAGCGTCTCCGCTTCGGCGCGGAGCCCGAAGGCCGTGTAGCTGGGGGCGCGCTGCGATGCACGCGGGGCAGAGGCAGGCGGGGCGGAGGACGGAGCGGACATGTCCGCAAGCTGCCACAGCCGMGGTCCTTATGCCACGGCCGCATGCAGCTGCGCCTCGTTTCAAATGCGGCAAGACAGAGTTAACAACTTGAAAATACCATGTCGCACTGGCAGGAGTTCTCCACGGTCGGGGGACTGCAAGCTGGATACGGTCGCAATGACCGCGTTCCCCGTTCTCGACTGGAGATGATCCCGTGCTGCTCCAACGGCTCCCCCTTCCGGTCTCGAGGTTGCGTCTGGCGGCTCTGGCCCTCGGTGTTTCGCTTGGGCTCGCGGCCTGCAGCGGCGGTACGTCCGGTCTGCCAGGTTTTGACGGCGGTTCCGCGGCCCCGGGCGGCGAGGCTCAGGCGCCCACCGGCCAGACCATCGGCACCGGCAAGGTCAAAGTCGGCCTCGTGCTTCCCCTGACTGCGGAAGGGCAGGGCGCGGTCGTCGGCAACTCCCTGAAGAACGCTGCCGAGATGGCGCTTGCCGAATTCCCGGGCGCCGACCTCACGCTGCTGGTCAAGGATGATCGCGGGTCGCCGGAAGGCGCTCAGGCCGCGGCTCAGGAAGCGCTGCGTGAAGGTGCTGAACTGATCATCGGGCCGCTCTTTGCACCCTCGGTGCAGGCTGCCGCTCAAGTGGCGCGCGGCGCCAACCGCCCGATCATGGCTTTCTCCAGCGATAGCAATGTCGCTTCGCGCGGCGTCTATCTGCTCTCCTTCCCGCCCGAGAACGACGTCAATCGCGTGATCGCCTACGCCTCTTCGCAGGGGCGCAAGTCCTTTGCCGCGCTGGTTCCGGATACCGCCTATGGCCGGGTCGTCGAGGCCGCGTTCCAGCAGGCCGTCGCCAATCGCGGGGCGCGGGCGGTCATCATCGAGCGTTTCGGCTCCGACCAGAACAGCATGCGCACCGCTGTCCAGCGCCTCGTGCCGGCCTTGCAGCAGGCGGACGCGCTCTTCGTCCCGGCCGCAGCCGACACCATGCCGGCGCTGGGACTGGCACTTCAGCAAGCCGGGTTCGATCCGGCCAAGGTGAAGCCTCTCGGCACCGGTGTCTGGAACGATGCCAGCGTCGCGCGCGTTCCGGCGATCCAGGGAGGCTGGTTCGCATCGCCCGACACAGCCGGTTTCAATGCCTTTGCGGGCCGTTATCAGCAGCGCTTCAACGGCGCGCCGACCCGCACCGCGACTCTGGCCTATGATGCGGTCTCGCTGGCAGCGGCGTTGGCGCGGACGCAGGGAAGCCAGCGTTTCTCCGAGTCGGTTCTGACCAACCCGCAGGGCTTTGCCGGTGCGGACGGCGTCTTCCGTTTCCGCCCGGATGGGCAGATCGAGCGCGGGCTTGCGGTTCTCGAACTGCGCAACGGCCAGATCGTGACGGTCAATGCCGCGCCGCGAGACCTTGGGCCGAGGACGTAACAGGGCCCCCGCGCGCGGTTTCCGGGCGCTGCGACGCGCAGATCCTCGGTTCCAGAAACAGAATGATGCCCGGCGCGAGGCCGGGCATGGGGGCGGCAGGTCTAGGCCGCCAGATCCGCCACCAACGCGTCCAGGACCAGCGCCCCGTCCGGTGTCGCGGCGAGCTTGCCGCCGGGCTTGCGTGTCAGCAGCCCCTCCTTCATCAGGCTGTCGACGCGGGAAGACTTCAGTTCGCGCCCTGAAAGCGCCCTGAACGTGACCGGATCGATGCCCTCGACCAGTCGCAGGCCCATCAGCAGATATTCGTCGCCTTGCGCCTCGGCGTTCAGGCACTCGTTCTCGACCAGCGCATGCCCTTCGGCCTCGACGCGCTCGAGCCAGACTTCCGGTCGCTTCTCGGTCGATTGCGCCATCCGGCCCTCTGCTGTGACCAGCCTTCCATGCGCACCGGGGCCAATGCCGGCATATTCGCCATAGCGCCAGTAAACGAGATTGTGCCGGCATTCAGCGCCCGGCCTGGCATGGTTCGAGATCTCGTAGACCGGCAGGCCGTGCTTTGCCGTGATCTCCTGCGTCGTCTCGTAGAGTGCGGCGCCGACCTCATAATCCGGCACCTTCAACTTGCCGGCCTTGTACAGGGCCGCGAAGGCGGTGTCGGGCTCGATGGTGAGCTGGTAGAGCGAGAGATGCTCGGCAGCATGGCTGATCGCGAGTTCGAGTTCCTCGCGCCAGAGCGCGGGAGTCTGCTCGACGGAGCGGGCGTAGATCAGGTCGAAGGAGTAGCGCTCGAAATAGCGCCGCGCGATCGCCACCGCATCGAGCGCTTCCTGTGTCGAGTGCATCCGGCCCAGCGCCTTGAGGTCGGCGTCGTTCAACGCCTGCACACCGAGCGAGACGCGGTTGACGCCGGCGGCGCGGAAATCCTGGAAGCGTCCTGCCTCGACGCTGGTCGGGTTTGCTTCGAGCGAGACTTCGCAATTCGGGTCGACCGCCCAGGCGCCGCCGATCGCGTCGAGGATTGCGCCGACCGTGCGGCCCTCCATCAGCGAGGGCGTGCCGCCGCCGAAGAAGATCGAGGAGACGGTGCGTCCGGGCGCTAGCTGGGCGCGGTGCGCGATTTCGCGCCTGAAGGCTTCGATGAAGCGCTGCTGGTCGGGCGGCGTATGCCGCACATGCGAGTTGAAGTCGCAATAGGGGCACTTGGCCAGGCAGAATGGCCAATGCACATAGGCCGCGAAACCGGCATCCGCGGTCGGATGCGGCGCGACCGCCTGACGCTCGGCGATGGCGGCTGGCGCGTTCACTGGGGCAGCCTCAGGCAGGCTGCGGCGAGGAGCTGGAAGGCGCGGGCGCGATGCGACAGCGCCTCCGAACCATCATCCGGCACGCCGTGCTTTTCATCGGAAGACATTTCGCCAAAGGTCTTGGTGCGGCCGTCCGGCTTGAAAATCGGATCGTAACCGAAGCCTGAAGGGCCGCGCGGCTCATGGATGATCTCGCCGTAGACGCGGCCTTCGAAGAGCTCCTGGTGTCCGTCCGGCCAGGCRATGACCAGCGCGGAGACGAAATGACCCCGACGCTTGTCGGAGGTCGTTGYGCCGCGCTTGGCGAGCTCGGCCTGGACGCGGGCGAGCGCCGGGGCAAAGTTCTTGCCCGGCCCGGCCCAGTTGGCGGAGAACAGGCCAGGGGCGCCGTCGAGCGCATCGATGCACAGGCCGGAATCATCGGCGATCGCCGGCAGGCCGCTCGCTTGCGCGGAGGCCACCGCCTTGATCGCGGCATTCTCCGAGAACATGTGGCCATTCTCCTCGGGCTCGGGCAGGCCGAGTTCCCCGGCCGAGACCAGATCGACGCCATAGGGCGCCATCAGCTCGCGCATTTCGCGCAGCTTGCCCTGGTTATGGGTCGCAATCACGACCTTGCCTTGGAGAAGCCGATGTCCGCTCATGATCAGGCCACCGCCGCCTTCTGCAGCGCGACCAGCTTGCTGACGCCGCCCTTGGCGAGCCGGAGCAGGGCCATCAGCTCATCCTCCGAGAAGGGAGCGCCTTCGGCAGTGCCCTGCACTTCGACCAGGCCGCCTGTTCCGGTGATGACGAAGTTCGCGTCGGTCTGCGCGCCGGAATCCTCGACATAGTCGAGATCGATGACCGGGTTGCCGGCGACGATACCGCAGGAAATCGCGGCGACATGATCCTTGAGCGGGTTCGATGCCTTGAGCATGCCGCGCCCCTCCATCCATTTCAGCGCGTCGTGCAGCGCGACCCAGGCGCCGGTGATCGAGGCCGTGCGCGTGCCGCCATCAGCCTGGAGGACGTCGCAATCGACCACGATCTGGCGCTCGCCGATGGCGGTCAGGTCGACGACCGCGCGAAGCGAGCGCCCGACCAGGCGCTGGATTTCCTGCGTGCGGCCCGATGGCTTGCCGGAGGTGACCTCGCGGCGTGTGCGTTCATGCGTGGCACGCGGCAGCATTGAGTACTCGGCCGTGACCCAGCCCTTGCCGGTGCCACGCAGCCATGGTGGACCCTTTTCCTCGACCGTCGCGGCGCAGAGCACCTTGGTCTCGCCGAAGCTGACCATGCAGGAACCTTCCGCATAGCGCACCACGCCGCGTTCCAGCGTGACCTTGCGCATCTCGTCGGCCGCGCGTTTGGAGGGTCGCATGTTCACATCCCGATTTCGTGAGTTCGGCGGCTTGTAGGCGTTTGGGCCGGGCGCGGCAAGGCTAGCAGCCAGCGCTTGCCTCTTGATCCGCTGCCGCGCCGAAGGGACAATAGCCTATGTGCAACCAGATACTCGCCTCGCCATGAGCGCGCCCACGCGGCAGGACAGCCCTGGCGGGCTGGTCGAGACCGACCAACGCTCCCGTGAGATTTTCCGGCAGATCGTCGATGGCTATCTCGCGACGGGCGAGCCCGTCGGCTCGCGCAACATCGCGCGGCTGCTGCCGGTGGCCCTGTCGCCGGCAACTGTGCGCAATGTCATGACCGACCTCGAAATGGCGGGGCTGATCTACGCGCCGCATACCTCGGCCGGTCGGTTGCCGACCGAACGCGGATTGCGTTTCTTCGTCGACGCCATGATGGAAGTCGGCAACCTGACCTCCGACGAACGCGCCCGCATCGAGGCTCAGATGCGGGCAGCGGCCTCGACCCGGACGCTGGACGGCGCGCTGACCGAGGCGTCTGCACTGCTGTCTGGGCTGTCGCGTGGTGCCGGCGTTGTGGTCACCACCAAGGCCAATTCCCGGCTGAAGCATATCGAATTTGTCCGGCTGGAGCCGGTGCGCGCGCTTGTGGTGCTCGTGGCGGAGGACGGTACGGTCGAGAATCGGTTGCTCGCCCTTCCGCCGGGTCTGCCCGCCTCGGCCCTGACGGAGGCTGCGAATTTTCTCAATGCCCGTGTCCTCGGCAAGACCCTGAGCGAACTGCAGCGCGAGATCGCCGACGATCGCGCCACCATGGAGCGCGAACTCGATGCGCTGACGGCGAAGCTTGTCGAGAGCGGCATCGCCACCTCGTCAGGTCCGAGCAGCGATCGCCATCTGATCGTGCGTGGCCAGGCCAATCTGCTGGAGGATCTCAAGGCACAGGAGGATCTCGAGCGTATCCGCCTGCTCTTCGGGGATCTGGAGACGCAGACCGACGTGATCGACTTGCTGTCCCGCGCCGAGGCCGGCGACGGCGTGCGCATCTTCATCGGCTCAGAGAACAAGCTGTTCTCGATGTCCGGCTCTTCGATGATCGCCGCACCTTTCCATGATGCCGAGCAGCGCATTGTCGGCGTTGTCGGCATCATCGGCCCGACACGGCTGAACTATGCCCGCATCGTGCCGATGGTGGACTATACCGCCAAGGTCGTGGGGCGGCTTCTGGATGGTGCGCGGTGAAGCGCGTCTTGCGAGCCGGACTGATTCTGGTGCTTGGAGTTTTTGCGATGGCGGCGATGGGGCAGAACGGACAGGCGAGCCTCCTCGACGCGGCCGCCGCCGGCAGGACTGCCGAGGTCTCCCGGCTGATCGCGGCCGGGGCCGATCTCGAGGCTCGCGATGCGCAGGGGCGCTCGCCGTTGTTGCTCGCTGTGGCCGGCAATCATGTAGCGATCGCCAAGGCGCTGCTCGCGGCGGGCGCCAACATCAATGCGCAGGCCGCCAATCGCGACACGCCCTGGCTGCTCGCCGGTGCCGCCGGTCGCGCCGAGATCGTCGCTGCGATGATCCCGCTGAAGCCCGACCTGGCGATCCGCAACCGCTATGGCGGCAACGCCCTGATCCCGGCCTGCGAGCGCGCCCATGTCGAGACGGTCAAGCTGCTCCTGGGCAGCGGCATCGACCTGGACCACGTCAACGATCTCGGTTGGACCTGCCTGCTCGAGATCGTCATCCTGGGCGATGGCGGGCCACGGCATCAGGAGGTTGCAAAGCTTGTGCTCGAGGCAGGCGCCGATCCGAGTCTGGCCGACAAGGATGGTGTCTCGCCGCTGGCCCATGCCCGCCAGCGCGGGCAGCGGGCCGTCGCGGCCTTGATCGAGAAGGCCGGCGGCCGCTGAACGATTCCAGCCAGCGGGCCATGACCTGCTCGCTGGCGTGAAGGTCGTTCGCTTCGGGTTGCCCCGGACCGAGACTGCTCTGTCGCTCGATCAGGTGGACCGCCAGCCCGCGCTCCATGACGTCGCCGGCCCCGAATTTCGCAGTGGCCGGGAGGCCGCTCAAGCATCCCGATTTGGCATCGACGCATTCTGGCGTTACCTCTGCCGCCAAAGCGACCCAGGTGCGCTCCAGACCACAAGGCCAAAGACATGACCGACACGCTCCCCGATCGTCTCTCCGTCAACCCGGACAGCCCCTTTTACGACGCCGAGGTGCTGGCGAAGGATATCGGCATCCGCTTCAAGGGCACTGAGAAGACCAATGTCGAGGAGTATTGCGTCAGCGAAGGCTGGATCAAGGTGGCGGCCGGCGCCGCCAAGGACCGCTTCGGCCGGCCGATGACGATCACGCTCAAGGGGCCGGTCGAGCCTTACTATCGCAAGGCGGAGTAAGGCTCAGGGCTTCACGGACGCCGCGACAGCGCCCAGCTGAAGCTGAGGACGGCGAATAGCCCGAGCCCGGCGCGGATGGCGTGAAGCTCGCCCCAGCGCTGAATGAGATGGCGGCTCGCGGCGCTGGCTTGCGCCGCGGCCATGGCCTGCAGTTCCGTGTTGATCGGTGCGATGACCAGTAGCGTGAACGGCAGATTGGCCAGGATCGCGAACATTCCGACCAGCCAGGCGGGGTTACGGGTGGAGCGCCAGGAGAGACCGGCGCAGAGCGTCGTGATCACGACCAGCGTCGCCTGCATCCGCGTCGCCGGGCCGATGGCCGCTTGCCATTGCCGCAGAAGCGCCCCGTCGTCGAGCGACAGCCGCGCCGGCTGCTCGGCCGCGAGGATGTAGATCGCTGCGCCACTGAACAGCGCCGCCAGTGCCAATGTGATCGGTCCCATGCGCCGGGCGATCGCGGATTGCAAAATGAGGTCGGTCCCTTGGGGCATCGTCACCTCCCGATTTTGAATAGCATGCTATATATCATTGCATAGTATGCTGTTCAACTGGTATCTCGACCCGGCGGGGGGATGCGATCGTGACGACCTTCAAGACTCATTCGGCCGGCTATCTCGCCAACCACATGGCGCGGCTTTTCGCCAAGGCCCTGGCTGAATCCATCCGGCCGCTCGGGCTTGCGCCGGCGCAGTTCATGGTCCTGCTCGAGCTCTGGCGAGAAGATGGCGTCACCCAGAAGCACCTGGTCGAGCGGCTCGATGTCGAGCAGGCGACGATGGCCAGCACGCTTGCGCGCATGGAGCGCGACGGTCTGATCGAGCGCAGGCCCGACGCCGCCGATGCCCGCGCCCGTATCATTCATCTGACAGGGCGGGCCCGGGAACTGGAGCAGTCTGCGCTTGCGGAGGCGCGGCAGGTCAACCGGCGGGCGCTGGCCGGCTTCCCTGAGGAGGAGGCGGAGCAACTGCTCGCCGGCATGCGCCGCATCATTTCCTCACTCTCCGGCAAACCGGCCAAGCCCGATCTGCCGGTCAGCCCCAATCCGCTGGATTAGGCGAGTGACTTGAAGAAGAAGGTCGAGCCGCAATCGCTGCCATCGGGCATCAGCGCATAGCGCGGGATGGTGCCGATCTCGGTCCAGCCGAGCCGGTTATAGAGCCGCCGCGCCGGGCCGGCCTCGTCCGTGTCGAGGCAGAGCAGCGTCCGTCCGGCCGCCGACGCCTCGGCCTCCGCTGCCAGCATCAGCGCTTCACCGATACCCTGCCGGCGCGCGGAGGAATGCACCAGGACCTTGGCAATATCGGCGCGGTGCGGCTGGTTTGGCTTGCCGGCGGGGTGGACCTGCGCGGTGCCGACGATCTCGTCGCCCTGCCGCGCGACCAGAAGCAGGATCTGTCCTGCTTCGACGCCGGCCGCGACACCTGTCCAATAGGCCTTGAAATCGGCCTCGGTATTCTCCGCCATGAAGCCGACAGAGGCGCCGTTCGCGACGGAATCCCGAAGGATACCGGTAAGCGCAGGGATGGCGTTGCGCGCGCCAGTGGCATTGAGACGCGTGATCGAGGCCGTATCAACGAGCTGCGTCGTCATCGGGGTCTTTCCTGGGATAGGCCGTCTGCCGTCATCAGCACGACGGCATAGCGGGCCGGCTCCGAGCCGGGATTGTGATAGGTGATCGGCCCGTCGAGCAGCATGTGGATGCAGTCGCCGCTCCGCAGTCGATGGCTGGCGCCGCCAAAGCTGAGCTCGATCTCTCCGGCGAGCAGCCAGACCTGCTGGTCGAGGCGGTGCAGCATGCGCGGTMCGTCGAGCAGGACGCGTGCTCCGGGGGGCAGCGTCACGTCGACGATTTCGACAGGTGAGCCGATGCCCGACGGCGAGACATTGCGCCGCACATAGCCGCTGCCAGGGTCGAGCCAGACCGGCTGGTCGGCCAGGCGCGCGACCGGGCCGACATGGCGCTCCTCATGGAACAGCGATGACAAGGTCACGCCGAGCCCGGCGGTCAGCCGGTCCAGCAACGCCGCGGTCGGGCTCGATTCGCCCCGTTCGATTCGCGAGATCATCGCGCGGCTGACGCCGGTGCGCTCGGCAAGCACGTCGAGCGTCAGATCGCGCCGTTGGCGCGCTGACTTCAGGCGCGTCGCGAGGCGCCTGTCGATGTCTCTCTCGGGAGGATTCTCCATTTTAGTAGAGGAAATCTAATATAATGGAATGTCAAGCGCCTGCCATGCTTCAGAGAAGCAAGGCGCCTGCCACAAACCCTTGGCCCCGTGCGGCTTCACTGCTATTGCGCGCCCATGAGCACGCGCAGTTTCGACAACATCCGCAATTTCTCGATTGTGGCCCATATCGACCACGGCAAGTCGACCCTTGCCGACCGGCTGATCCAGCAGACCGGCACGGTCGCGGCCCGCGACATGAGCGAGCAGATCCTCGACTCGATGGATATCGAGAAGGAGCGCGGCATCACCATCAAGGCACAGACCGTCCGGCTCGATTATCGTGCCCAGGACGGCAAGGATTACATCCTCAACCTGATGGACACGCCCGGTCACGTCGACTTCGCTTATGAGGTCTCCCGTTCGCTGGCTGCCTGCGAAGGCTCGCTGCTGGTTGTCGACGCCTCTCAGGGGGTCGAGGCGCAGACACTCGCCAACGTCTATCAGGCGCTCGACGCGGGCCACGAGATCGTCACGGTCCTCAACAAGATCGACCTGCCGGCAGCCGAGCCCGAGCGTATCAAGCAGCAGATCGAGGACGTGATCGGCCTTGATGCCTCGGAAGCCGTGCCGATTTCGGCCAAGACCGGTCTCAACATCGAAGGCGTGCTGGAAGCGATCGTCCAGAAACTGCCGGCGCCTAAGGGCAATCTCGAAGCGCCGCTGAAGGCGCTGCTGGTCGATTCCTGGTACGACGCCTATCTCGGCGTCGTCGTGCTCGTGCGCATCATCGACGGCGTGCTCAAGAAGGGCATGACCATCCGCATGATGCGGGCGAACGCCGCCTATGGCGTCGACCGCGTCGGCGTTTTCAAGCCGAAGATGCTGGAAGTGAAGGAACTCGGCCCCGGCGAGGTCGGCTTCTTCACCGCCTCGATCAAGGAAGTCGCCGATACCGCCGTCGGCGACACCATCACCGACGATCGCAAGCCGGTCGCCGAGGCGCTGCCGGGCTTCAAGCCGGTGCAGCCGGTGGTGTTCTGCGGCATTTTCCCGGTCGATGCGGCCGATTTCGAGGTGCTCCGCTCGGCGATGTCGAAGCTGCGTCTGAACGACGCCTCGTTCTCCTACGAGATGGAGACCTCGGCAGCGCTCGGCTTCGGTTTCCGCTGCGGCTTCCTCGGACTGCTGCATCTCGAGATCATCCAGGAGCGGCTCGAGCGCGAGTTCAACCTCAACCTGATCTCGACCGCGCCGTCCGTGGTCTATCATCTCAGGCTGCGGGACGGGACGACGCTCGAGTTGCACAATCCGGCGGACATGCCGGATGTGATGAAGATCGAGGCGATCGAGGAACCCTGGATCCGCGCCACTATCTTCACGCCGGACGAATATCTCGGCTCGGTGCTGAAGCTCTGCCAGGATCGCCGCGGCCTGCAGATCGACCTGAGCTATGTCGGCTCGCGGGCCAAGGTCGTCTATGACCTGCCGCTGAACGAGGTAGTGTTCGATTTCTACGACCGTTTGAAGTCGATCTCGAAGGGCTACGCCTCCTTCGACTACGCCATCACCGACTATCGCGAGGGTGACCTCGTGCGCATGTCGATCCTGGTCAATGCCGAGCCGGTCGACGCGCTCTCGATGCTGGTCCACCGGACCCGCGCCGAGGCTCGCGGTCGCGCCATGTGCGAGAAGCTCAAGGAACTGATCCCGCCGCACATGTTCCAGATTCCGGTCCAGGCCGCGATCGGCGGCAAGATCATTGCTCGCGAGACCATCCGGGCGCTGCGCAAGGACGTGAYCGCCAAGTGCTATGGCGGCGACGCCACCCGCAAGCGCAAGCTTCTGGAGAAGCAGAAGGAAGGCAAGAAGAAGATGCGGCAGTTCGGCAAGGTCGAGATCCCGCAGGAAGCCTTCATCGCTGCGCTAAAGATGGATTCCTGAGCGGAGCTCAGGTTCCGCTCTCCCTCGCTAAGGTCATCCCGGGGCTGGCTTCGTGCGCCCGGGATGACGCGAGCCCAGCCGGTCCGACTACGCCAGAACGGCCTGACGCGTCTCGGCGTCGATCAGGAAGGCTGCAACCGCTGCAACCAGCAGCAGGGCTGCGAACAGGGCGATCGCAGTGGCAAAACTCTGCGCAATCACGAGCGCCACCGCCGATGGCGCGAGCAGGCCGCCGAGCCGCGCCATGGCGCCGGCAACCCCCATGCCCGTGCCGCGGAGTTCCGTCGGATAGAGCTCGGGCGTAAAGGCGTAGAGTGCACCCCAGGTGCCGAGCAGCGCAAAGCTCATCAGCAGGATCGACGCGCCGATCACTGTTGCGCTGCCAGCGCCGACAAACAGGGCGCAGCCTGCCGCGCTGAGCAGCAGGAAGCCGATCAGGGTCGGACGCCGGCCCCATGTCTCGACGCCATAGGCGGCCAGCGCATAGCCAGGCAGCTGGGCCAGCGCGACGATGACGAGGAAGCCATAGCCACGGACGAAGCCGAACCCTTCGCCGGCGAGCTTGGCCGGCATCCAGGTGAAGACGCCGTAATAGGACACCGAGACAAGGAACCAGATTCCGAGAATCAGCAGGGTGCGCCGGCGCAGATCAGGCGCGAGCAATCCGGAAGACGTCGCGGCCGGGGGCAGGGTGATCGCCGAATCGGACGAGAGTTCCGCTTTCCCGTTGGTGCGCAGCATCTGGTTGAGCACGCGCTTGGCATCGTCCGCTCGCCCTTCCTTCAGCAGGTACAGGGGTGATTCCGGCACCCAGAAGCGCAGCCAGATGCCGATCAGCGCGGGCAGCGCCGTCGCAGCAAAAATCCAGCGCCACGCGTCAGCGATCCCGGCGATGCTTGCTGCCCAGGCGGCCAGGGCGACTGCGATCGTGCCGACCGCCCAGAAACCCTCCAGCATGACCAGCCAAYGCCCGCGGTTCTTCGGCGGCAGGAATTCCGCCATCATCGCGTAATCGACGGGCAACGTGCCGCCGACTGCGATGCCGGTCAGGAAGCGTAGCGCGAGAAGGGCTGCGAAGGACGGGGCGAAGACCGAGAGCAGCCCGAATACCGCATCGCAGGCGACCGTGATCAGGAGCACGCGACGGCGGCCATAGCGATCGGCGAGGCGCCCAAACAACGCGGCGCCGATCAACATGCCGAGGAAGAACAGCGTTCCGGTCTGCAGGGCCTGTGGCACGCTGAGCCCGAAGGTCGCAGCGATGGAGGCGGCGGTGAAACCGACCGCCAGCACCTGCATGGCATCAGCCGCCCAGACGAGGCCGAAGATGCCGAGCAGCCGACGCTGGAACGGGCCGGTGCCGGCGGTGGACAGAACGCTCTCGACAGGAATGCTCATGGCGTGGCGAACTTTCTCCGAGGCGCCTTCTGGCCGTTCTGGTCTTCGTAGCGTGGTACGTTCGGGACGGGCTCGGCGCTAGATCTGGACGCCGAGACCACGCAGTGTCGCCCGCAGGTCGATCGGCTCGACGAAATGCACGGCTTGCATGCCGACATGACGCGCGCTCTCGATATTCTTGGCGCTGTCGTCGATGAAGACGCAGGAACCTGCGGTGAGGCCGTAGCGCTCCAGCAGCACGTGATAGATCGCAGGATCCGGCTTGATCAGCCGTTCATGTGCCGAGACCACGACGCCGTCGAACGAACCGAGGAAAGGAAAGCGGACAACGCTCTCGTCCCATTTCTCGCGCGAGAAATTGGTGATCGCATAGACCTTCTCGCCCCTGGCCTTCAGGTCCGTGAGGACCTCGACGCTTTCTGCGATCTCGCCGGTTACCGTCTCGTGCCAGCGCTCGTCGAAGGCCCTGATCTCACGCTCCCATTCGGGATGAGCGGAGACGCGTTCGGCGACGGCGTCGGCCCAGCTCGGTAAAGATGGCGCGGATCCCAGCGGATCAGGACGTTGCCGACATCGAAAACGACGGTGGGGCTAGTCGAAGGCATGGCCGGTCCATTCTGAATACGGGGCAGATCGCAGAAGGCTCACGTCCTTGTGTGCAGACGTGCGAGACAGAGGCAAGGCCTCTCGCGTATTCGGGACATGCGATGGTGGAGATCGGCATGAAGGCATGGTTGCCGTGGCTGGACCGGCAGGGGCGCTTCTCGGGGCTGCGCGCTGCGACATTTGCGCTCTTACTGGTGCCGGCGCTCTGGCTCGCCTTCGACGCCTGGACCGGCCAGCTCGGTTCGAAGCCCTGGACGCGGGCGGTGCATGATACCGGCACCTGGGCGCTCAGGCTGCTGCTGGTTACCCTTGCCGTCTCGCCGCTGCGCCGGCTTCTCGACTGGGGCAAGCTCATCGGCATCCGCCGCATGCTGGGCCTCTCCGTGCTGGCTTATGYGCTCGCCCATCTCGCGCTTTACTGCATCGATCTCGGTTTCGACGCCGGGCTGATCGTTTCTGAAATCGTCAAACGGTTCTATCTCGTCGTCGGCATCACGGGGCTGACCGGTCTGGTCGCACTCGGTGCAACCTCGACCGACGGCATGATCCGCAGGCTGGGTTCCGCCCGCTGGCAACTGCTGCATAACCTCGTCTATGCCATCGCTGCCCTGGGGCTGCTGCACTTTGCCCTGCAGTCGAAGATCGACGTCACCCAGCCGGCGCTGATGACCGGGCTCTTCTGCCTTCTGATGCTTTACCGGCTGCTGCCGCGATCCGGCGTGACGCTCGATACGCCCCGGCTGGTCCTGACGGCGCTTGCGGCCGGCCTTCTGACTGCGCTTTGCGAGACGGCCTGGTATGCGTTGGCGACCGGTGCCTCGGCCTGGCTGGTGTTCCAGGCCAATGCCGATGTCGTCGTCTATGGTGATCTCGAGGCCCTCAGGCCCGGGCATTGGGTCGCGCTGGCCGGGCTTCTCGTCGCCTTCGCCCATTACTGGCGTGCGCCTGCGGCGCGGCAGGTCGAGCGGCGTGCGCGTCGCAGGGAAGGGCTTTCCGCGCAAACGGGTGCCTAAGAGCAAATCATTCCAAACTGATGGTTGGCAGCCCGCGGGCGAGGCTCTAACCCTATGGCATGCCTGACGATCCGAACGCCCAACCCACCGCCGACGTAGCCGCAGCCGATGTTGCCGCGACGGGGGATGGGGCGGTCGATGAGGGGCTGTCTTCGCCATTCGTGCCTCTGCGCCAGCCGATCTTCCGGGCTGTGTGGTTCGCGAGCCTTGCCTCCAATTTCGGCGGGATGATCCAGTCGGTCGGCGCAGCCTGGCTGATGACCTCGATCGCCAGTTCTGCCGACATGGTTGCGCTGGTGCAGGCCTCGACGACCTTGCCGATCATGATGTTCTCGCTGGCGGCGGGGGCGATCTCCGACAATTTCGACCGGCGCAAGATCATGCTGACGGCGCAGGGCTTCATGTTCACGGTCTCCGTGGCTCTCGCCGTCTCGGCCTGGTTCGGCGTAATCACCCCGTGGCTGCTGCTCGGCCTGACTTTCCTGATTGGCTGCGGCACGGCCTTGAACGGGCCCGCCTGGCAATCCTCGGTCGGCGAGATGGTGCCGCGTCGCGATCTGCCGGCCGCGATCACACTGAACAGCGTCGGTTTCAACATTGCCCGCAGCGTCGGGCCGGCGCTGGGCGGCTTCATCGTTGCGGCGGCGGGCGTCGTCGCCTCCTTCACGGTGAATGCACTGAGCTATATCGGGCTCGTCACCGTACTCGCGCGCTGGAACCCTCCAAAGATCGAGCGCGTGCTGCCACGCGAGACGCTCGGCATCGCGATGAGCGCCGGCATCCGCTATGTCGCGATGTCGCCAAATATCCGCTCGGTGCTGCTGCGTGGTGCGGCCTTCGGATTCGGCGCCATTGCGGTTCAGGCGCTGCTGCCGCTGGTGGCGCGCGATCTCGTCAAGGGCGGGCCTTTGACCTTCGGCCTGCTGCTCGGTGCTTTCGGTGCGGGAGCGGTCGGGGGAGCCCTTCTGAGCGCGCGGGTACGTCGCGCGCTCACGACAGAGACGCTGGTGCGCGCCTCCTTTGCCGCCTTCTCGGCTGCGGTCATCCTGGCGGGGCTGAGCGTCTATACCGTGACGACCATGGCGGCCCTGCTCATCGCCGGAGCGAGCTGGGTCCTTGCACTCTCGACCTTCAACGCGACCGTGCAGCTTTCGGCGCCGCGCTGGGTCGTCGGCCGGGCGCTTGCGCTCTACCAGATGGCGACCTTCGGTGGGATGGCGCTCGGCAGCTGGGTCTGGGGTTACATCGCCCTGCATTTCGGCACCGACCGTGCCCTGTACTGTGCGGGTGCTGTTCTGCTTGTCGGAGCCGCACTGGGCCTGCGCTATGCGCTGCCGCCGCTCGAGCAGCTCAATCTCGACCCGCTCAGCCGCTGGCAGGTTCCGAAAGTGGCCGTCGACATCGAGCCACGCAGCGGCCCGATCATCGTCACCATCGAGTATATCATTCGCGAGGAGGACATCGTCCCCTTCCTGAATGTGATGGCCGAGCGCCGCCGCATCCGCCGCCGCGACGGTGCCAGGCACTGGGCCTTGCTGCGCGACCTGACCGATCCGCAGCTCTGGATCGAGCGCTATGACAGCCCGACCTGGGTCGAATATATCCGCCAGAACCAGCGCGTCACCCAGGCAGATGCCATGATCGGTGACAGGGTAAGGGCCCTGCATCAGGGGCCCAACCCGCCCGTGGTGCACCGCGTCATCGAACGACAGACCGGCTCGCTGCCCTTCGCCCAGCCACAGCCCGTGCCGGATGCGGCGACGCCTGCGACCGATCCCAGGATCGGCTAGGGCACGGGGTTCGCCTGTCCTTACAGCCAGCCGAAACGCTTGAAGCGCATGTAGAGCGCGGTGCAGAACGCCGCGATGAGCCCGAGCACGACGAAATAGCCGTACTGGGTCTTGAGTTCCGGCATGTGCTCGAAGTTCATGCCATAGATCCCGGCAACCGCGGTCGGGACCGCGAGGATGGCTGCCCAGGCCGCGAGCTGCCTGGTGATGACGCCCTGGCGCTGCTGTTCCAGCAGATGACTCGCCTCGAAGACGGAGGTCAGGATGTCGCGGAGGCTCCCGACCATGGCTTCGGCACGCCGCGCATGGTCCCAGACGTCATTGAAATAGGGCTTCGCCTCGGCATCGATGCAGGGCAGATCGAGATGCACCAGCTTGCGGCAGAGCTCGGACATCGGTCCGAGCACCCGCTGGAAGCGGATGAGCTGGCGGCGCAGTCCGAAGATGCGTGGCACGTCGACGCGGCCGAACTCGCTGGCGAGCATCTCCCGCTCCATCTCCAGGACGTCCTCCTCGATCGTCTCCACAATCGGGAAATAGCCGTCGACGATGAAGTCCAGCACGCCGTGCAGGACATAATCGACGCCGTAGCGCATCTGGGCGGTCGCGGCCTCGAGTTGGCTGCGCAGCTCCGTATGGGCCCGTGCGGAGCCGTGGCGAACCGTGATGATGTGGTGCTTGCCGACGAAGATCGCCGTCTCGCCATACGCGATCTGGTCATCCTCGAGATGCGCCGTGCGCGCCACGATGAAGAGTTGGTCGCCATAGATGTCGACCTTGGGCATCTGATGCGCCTTGAGCGCATCCTCGACCGCAAGTGGATGCAGGCCGTAGCTGCTCTGGAGCGTGCGCAACTCCTCTTCGGAGGGTTCCAGCAGGCCGATCCAGACGAAATCGGATTGGTCCTGGGCACAGGTCGAAGGCTGGTCGAGCGCAACGGTCCCGACACGCTTCCCATCGACATAGTGACAGGCGGCAATGACACTCACGGCAGGCACGCTCCTGGCATCTCGGKGCCGGTCGAAAACACCCGGTCACCCCATAGCGGCGCTTGCAGGCTAGCACGGCAGCGCCGGAAAAGCCGCGGCGCCACATGGCAGGCCGCGATGGACAGCGCCTTCAGTCGGAACTGCTGGGATCCCAGTTCTCGACGGGCCTTCCGATCAGCCGAACACCCACAGACCCGCCAAACCCGCTGCGCCGACGATGATGCGCCACCAGGCGAAGAGCGCGAAGCCACGGCGCGAGACGTAGTCGAGGAAGGTCTTGACCACGAGGAGCGCCGCGAAGAAGGCCGCGACGAAGCCGACCACGATCAGCATCGTGTCGTCGAAGGTCAGGGTCTTGTAATTCTTAAGGAGGTCATAGGCGAAGGCGCCCGCCATGGTCGGCATGGCGAGGAAGAACGAGAACTCCGCCGCCGCGCGTTTGCTCGCGCCGAGCAGCATGGCGCCGACAATCGTCGAACCCGAACGGGAGACGCCCGGAATCATCGCCAGGCACTGGATGAAGCCGATCTTGAGATACATCGGCAGCGGGAAGGTGGTGGCGTCGGTGTGCTTCACCTCCAGCTCGAGCTCGTCGACGACGAGCAGCACGAGCCCGCCCGCGATCAGGGCGCAGCAGACCAGGAACGGGTTGAACAGCACGCCCTTGATGAAGCCATGCAGCAAGGCGCCGATCACCGCTGCCGGCAGGAAGGCGACGAGCACGCCGATCACGAAGCGCCGTGCCGCCGGATCGGTCCGCAGCCGCAGCGCGATGTCGAGTAGCCGCCGGAAATAGACCAGCAGGATGGCAAGGATCGCGCCGAGCTGGATCAGGACCTCGAAGGTCTTGCCGTTCGATTCAAAGCCGAGAAAGTGACCGAGCAGCAGGAGATGGCCAGTGGAGGAGACCGGCAGGAACTCGGTCAGACCCTCGACGATGCCGAGCACGATCGCTTCGAACAGGTTTTGCATGGCTGTTTCCCAGGAAGCCTCAGATCGCCGCCGCGGCAGAGGTAAACCGTACCCCTCTATGGAACCAAGCTCTTTGCCAATTGGTTACCACTTCGCCAAGCCAATGCCGTGGATTCGTGGCTTCCCATGGGCAGCGGGTTGTGAGGGGGCGTAGCCGAGACTATAGCAAATGTGCGGCGCATAGCCCGATGCCTCCCCCCTTCGACAGCCCTGCTTCGGCCGCATCCATCTGTTTCAAGAGTGCAATGGCGTCCCTTCATCATTATCCGTTATGCCCGCATTCGCGCTTCATCCGGCTCGTCCTTGGCGAGTTCGGGCAGGAGGCGGAGCTGATCGAGGAGCGTGTCTGGGAGCGCCGGCGCGAGTTTCTGGAACTCAACACAGCTGGCACGACACCGGTTTTTCGCGAGGAGAACGGCTTTGCCGTCCCGGGCGCCGGACCGATCTCGGAGTATCTCGACGAGACCCGCGGGCTGGCGCTGGGCCCCCGGCGCCTGTTGCCGGAGGGGATGGCAGAGCGCGTCGAGGTTCGTCGCCTGCTCGACTGGTTCAACCTCAAATTCGATAGCGAGATCACCAACCCGCTGGTGCTCGAGAAGGTCATGAAGCGCTTCATGAGCCGGGATGAGGGCGGTGGCCCGCCGGAAATGAGCGCCATCCGCGCCGCCCGCGCCAATGTGCGCTATCATTTGCGCTATATCGCCTGGCTGACGGCCAAACGGAACTGGCTCGCAGGCAGTGCGCTGAGCTATGCCGATCTCGCCGCGGCCGCGCATCTCTCTTGCGTCGACTATCTCGGCGATGTGCCCTGGGAAGAGGACGAGGCCGCGCGCGCATGGTACGCGAGGATCAAATCCCGGCCGAGCTTCCGGCCGCTGTTGAGCGACCGGGTGCCGGGCATGGCGCCGAGCGCCCATTACGACAATCTGGACTTCTGAACGGCGAGAAGCTCAAGCGCGCGGTGCTGGAGCGCGCGAGCGCCGAAGGCTTCGTGGTCGCTCGCATCGCCTCCGCCAGTGCGATCCCCGAGGCGCCCGAACGGCTGAGCGCCTGGCTGGCGGCCGGACACCATGGCGATATGGATTGGCTGACCGAGCGCAGGGACGAACGCGCTGATCCGCGCCGGCTCTGGAGCGAGGTGCGCAGCGTCGTGATGCTCGGTGTGAGCTATGCGGGCGAGGGCGATCCGCTCGCCATCCTCGGTCAACCCGACAAGGCTGCGATTTCGCTCTATGCCCGCAGGCGCGACTATCACGATGTCATCAAGGGCCGGCTGAAGAGCGTCGCCGGGTTGCTGGCGGCTCGCGGCGGCGCAGATGTGAAGGTCTTCGTCGATACCGCGCCGGTGATGGAGAAGCCGCTGGCGCAGGCCGCGGGGCTTGGTTGGCAGGGCAAGCATACCGTACTGGTCTCGCGCGAACACGGCTCCTGGCTCTTTCTCGGCGCGATCTACACAACGGCCGAACTACCGGTCGATGGGCCGGAGCGCGACCATTGCGGTTCCTGCCGGCGTTGTCTCGATATCTGTCCGACCGACGCCTTCCCCGCGCCCTATCAGCTCGATGCGCGCCGCTGCATCGCCTATCTCACCATCGAGCATCAGGGCCATATCGACGCCGCCTTGCGGCCCGGCATCGGCAACCGCGTCTTCGGTTGCGATGATTGCCTGGCCGTATGTCCCTGGAACAAGTTCGCCGAGGCGGCGCACGAGACCCGGCTTGCGCTGAAGGACGAGCTTGAGGCATTGCCCCTGGCCGATCTCGCGGCGCTCGACGACCCATCCTTCCGCCAGCTCTTTGCCGGCACGCCGGTCAAGCGCACCGGCCGCGATCGCTTCATCCGCAATGTGCTGATCGCCATCGGCAATAGCGGCCGGCCGGATCTTGCCGCGAGCGCCGAGCGGCTGATTGCGGACGCTTCGCCGCTGGTGCGCGCCATGGCCGCCTGGGCCTTGATCAGGCTCGCGCCCGAGCGCGCGCGCGGCCTTGCCGAAGCCGCGCTGTCTGGCGAAGCAGATCCTGACGTCCGCCAGGAATGGCTTGCCTTTCTCTCCGCCCCGGAACCCGTCGCATGAAGCTTGTCATTCTTGGTCTCGGCTACTCCGCCGGGTTTTTCGCGCGTGCAGCGCAAGCGGAGGGCTGGGAGGTCACCGGTACGGTCCGATCGGCCGAGAAGGCGGGGCGTCTTAGTCGCGAGGGCTTGCATACGCTGGTCTATGACGGTTTTGCGGTATCGCGCCCCTTGGCCCAGGCCGTTGCCGAGGCTGACGCGGTCCTCGTCTCGGTCCAGCCCGATGACGAGGGCGATCCGGTTCTGAACGGACTCGGCGAGGCGCTGGCTGCTGCGCCGAACCTGCGCTGGATCGGCTATCTCTCGACCATTGGAGTTTACGGCGACCACGGCGGTGCCTGGATCGATGAAGGGGCCGAATGCCGGCCGACGAGCCGACGCTCGAAGCAGCGCCTCGAAATCGACGAAGCCTGGCTTGCCCTGGGCGAGCGCAGTGGCAAGCCGGTGCAGATATTCCGGCTCTCCGGCATTTACGGTCCCGGGCGCAATGCCATCACCAAGCTCCGCGCCGGCACCGCCAACCGCCTGATCAAGCCTGGCCAGGTCTTCAATCGCATCCATGTCGACGATATCGCCGGCATCCTGCTGGCTTCGCTGGCCAGGCCGCGAGCGGGCGCGGTCTACAACGTCACCGACAACGAGCCGGCCCCGCCACAGGACGTGATCACGCTTGCCGCCGAACTGACGGGTCTGACTCCGCCCCCCGAAGTGCCGTTCGATCCGGCAAAGCTCTCGCCCATGGCTGCGAGCTTCTACGGGGAGAACAAGCGGGTCTCGAACGCCCTGGTGACGCGCGAACTGCGCTATGAGCTGCGCTACCCCACTTACAGGGAGGCGCTGCGGGCGCTGGCGTCAGCAGGCGAGTGAGCGTTGCTCAAGCCGCGTAGCGCTGCCCTTCGTCGCCGAGATAGTCGAGATAGCGCCTGTCGATCGCCGAGACCGGCACGATGACCAGCACATCGGTGGTGCCGAACTGCTTGTCGACGACCGCACCGGAGCCGAAGCGGGCGCCGAGCCGGAGGTAGCCCTTGATCAGCGGCGGCAGCAGCTTCAGCGCCGCCTTGGCATCGACCTCTTCGATCGGCAGCCGGTCCATCGCAATATGACGCTCCGGGCGCGCCGTGGCGGACCACTCGCCCTCGGCGCGGGCATGGTGATGCAGGAAGCTCAATGGCAGCGCCAGCGCATCCGGGTCGGTGCCGTCAAAACTCGCGCAGCCGAACATCGCATCGATGCGATGGTGCCGGACATAGGCCCAGATGCCGTGCCAGAGCAGTTCCACCGTCTTCTTGGTGCGATAGGGCTTGAGCACGCAGGAGCGGCCGAGTTCGAGGAAGCGCAGGCCGCGGTGGCGTTCGATCATTCCAGAAAGATCGAATTCCGATTGGGAGTAGAAGCCGCCAAGCCGCAGAGCCGACCCTTCGCGCATCAAGCGATAGGTGCCGACGACCTTCGGTTTCAGACCGCCGAACCGGCCGCGCGCCGCATGGTCGATGACGAGGAGATGGTCGCACGCCGCGTCATAGCGATCCGCATCGCGGCGGAACATGCGGGCGACGACATCCGGCTTTGCGGACATCTCCTGGTAGAACACCCGATAGCGCAGTCGCTGCGCGCGCCAGATCTCGCGCGGGCCGCGCGCCAGCCGCACTTCCAGAGAGYCGGAGCGGCSGAGCGTTTCGCCCAGGTGATCCTGCTTCCGACTGAGGCGGCGCATGGTGTCGCCGGTGATCAGCATGAGTGGGGAGAAGCGCGACAAGAGAGGGTGGCCCGCTGGCAGCTGATTTGCCGGCTGTCGTAGGCCGCGCAACATGTCGAAGGCCATTGTCCGTCTCGTCCCTGTGCCGTCGAATCTGCAGTTCGCCAGGCTAGTACCGATGTTCCTACGGGATCGCGACAGAACTGCGTCAGAGTTGTGACTGTCCGTCAAGCGCGGAGTGTGACGCGCGGCGTTCCGGTGACACGCGCGATCCAGGCGCGAAGCGCCTCTCGGGCCAGTGGTTTAGCCAGGCAATCATTCATTCCGGCGGCCAGCGCGGCTTGCCGATCCTCCTCGGCGACATTGGCGGTGACCGCGACAATGGGTAGCAAATTTGGCCGCCCGAGCGAGGCCTCCAGGGCGCGAATCCGACGAGCGGCTTCCAATCCGTCAAGCTCAGGCATCCGGATGTCGAGCAGAATGAGATCGAAGGGCGCGCGCTTGCCCGTGAGCCCGGCCTCGATGAGAGCGACCGCTTCACGCCCGTCCCGAGCCCAGACGGCCGTGCAGCCGAGGCGTTCAAGGGTCCGTGTCACGAGCAGACCGTTGATATCGTTATCCTCCGCGATCAACACCGTCAGTTGAGGCGGACCGGGGTCCTTGGCCTGGATCGGGGTCACCCCCCGGGGCGGCAGAGTCTCCTGCCGCGGCCGGGCAGGCGGTGCAAGCCGCTCATAGAGCGAGCGGGCGCGGACCGGCTTGACGAGAAAGCCGGTGAACCCGCCAGCGAGCGGTGAACCGAATTGGCGGCGCTCAAAGGGAGACATCAGGATCAGGCACTCGCCGACACCGGCCTGCCGGGCGGCAGCAGCGACGGCGCGCGCTTCATCGACCCCGATGGCCTGGTCGATCAGGGCGGCATCGAAGCGCCGCGCGCCCGCGAGCAGCGCGAGCGCTTCTGTCACATTCCGGGCGCGCATGATCGATGCGCCGGCGATCTCCATGGTCTCAGCGAGATAGTCCGGTCCGAACGGCGCGGCAGATGCGATCAAGATCAGCTTGCCGCGCCACTCCGGCAGTACCGTAACCCGCACCCCCGCGCCGCCCTCCGGAAGCGGCAATGTAACGCGGAAGATCGCGCCCGATCCCGGCGCATTTTCTGCCGTGACCGAGCCACCCATCAAGGTCACGAGCCGGCGCACGATCGCGAGCCCGAGACCGGTGCCGTCATGACGACGGGCCGCAGAGCTGTCGGCCTGTTCGAATTCCTCGAAGATCGCCTGCAATCGCCCTGGCGGAACGCCTGGACCGGTATCGGAAACGCTGATGGCGATGGCGTCGCCCGCGCGGGCGACGCGAATGCCGACACCGCCGCTCWCGGTGAACTTGATCGCATTGCCGACGAGGTTGAGCAGGATCTGGCGCAGCCGGTCGCGGTCTCCGATCCAGTGCGAGGCGAGATCCGGTGCGAGGAAGGTCGCAATCTCGAGCCCCTTGGCCTGGGCTCGTGGCGCCATCAATTCGCTGACCGTCTCGACCAACTGGCCGAGATCGAAGCGCTCTTCGGCGAGTTCGAGTCTGCCCGCTTCGACCTTGGCGAAGTCGAGAATGTCGTCGACGAGGCCGAGCAGGGCTTCGCCCGACGTCCTGAGTGCCCGGACATAGGTGGTCTGCTCAGGGTCGAGCCTGGTGTCGTTCAGGAGGTCGGCCATGCCGAGAATCCCGTTGAGCGGCGTCCGGAACTCGTGGCTGACGGTTGCAAGGAACCGCGACTTTGCCTCGTTGGCGCTCTCGGCGCGGCTGCGCGCCTCTTCCAGCGCCTGCTCGCCGGCGATCCGGGCGGAGATATCGCGGCCGACACGCTGCAGCACGGTCTTGCCGAGGGCGACCGGCACGATGGTCTCGACCCAGGAGATCCAGCGCTCGCCTCCCTCGGGCGAAGCGATGCATTCGTCGAAGATCCGCGTGCCGTCGGTCAGTGCCTGCGCAGGTCGGCTCTCGATGACGCGCGGTGCCGTGCGGCTGCCGATGATCTCGGCCTCGGTCGCTCCGAGAAGCGCCGCATAGGCGGCATTGGCGTAGACGATGCTGCTTTCGTTCCGGCGGACGATCAGATCGCCCTGGGCCTCGATCAGGCTGCGATAGCGCTCTTCGCTATCTGCTAACGCCCAGAGACGATCGGTCAGCTTCTCCAGATCCTGGGTCATGTCCAGCGCTTGCTCCACGACGCGGTTGCGTGCGCGTAGCTGCATCACGGCGGCGACGCCGGCCAGAACGGTCAGCAGGCTGGCGAGAACAGCCCAGACCACTGGGAAAGATGGAAGCTCCATGATGCCAGCCTAGTATTCGTCCCCTTGAGAAAGCGTTCGCGCGCGAACGCTGCTTTCGCGATCGTTTGAATGAATTTGTTAACCTGGCGGCACGGATGCCGCACGCTCCGACATCAGGCGGCCTGCGCCACCTGATCGATGCGTGAACGGTAGGATAGCGCCTCCGCGAGATGGACCCGGCCGATCTTCATCTCGCCGTCGAGATCGGCAAGTGTGCGCGCGACTTTCAGAACACGATGGTAGCCGCGCGCTGTCAGCCTCAGGGCCTCGGCGGCGTCGCGCAGGAGCGAAATGCCGGCATTGTCCGGCCGGGCGATCTGGTCGAGCACGGGCGCCGGGCACGCGGCGTTGGTCGCGATCTCGGAGAGGCCGAGCGCCTCGAAGCGCGCCGTCTGCACCTGGCGCGCCACGGCGACCCGGGCCGCGACCTCCGCCGAGCCTTCGCTGTCGGCCGGCAGAAACAGGTCCGTTGCGGTTACGGCCGGCACATCGATGACGATGTCGATGCGGTCGAGCATCGGACCTGAGATCCGGGTCTGATACTGGGCCATGCAACGCTCGTTCGGCTGCCGCCGGCAGGCATAGCCCGGTTCGGTTGCCTTGCCGCATCGGCACGGGTTCATTGCGGCGACAAGCTGGAATCGCGCGGGGTAGATGGCGCGGTGGTTGGCGCGCGAGATCAGCACCTCGCCGGTCTCCATCGGCTGGCGCAGCGCGTCGAGGGCCTGAGCCTGGAACTCCGGCAATTCATCGAGGAAAAGCACGCCGTGATGGGCGAGCGAAACCTCGCCGGGCTTGGCCTGCAGGCCGCCACCGACGAGTGCCGCCATCGAGGCCGAGTGATGCGGCGCGCGAAAGGGGCGGCGATCGGTCAGCGCTCCCTCGGCGAGATGCCCGGCGACGGAATGCACCATCGAGACCTCGAGCAGTTCGCGCGGCGAAAGCGGCGGCAGGATCGAGGGCAGGCGGCTCGCCAGCATCGACTTGCCGGCACCGGGAGGCCCGTTCATCAGGAGATTATGGCCGCCGGCGGCGGCGATCTCCAGCACGCGGCGCGCGCTTTCCTGGCCGCGAATATCGGCGAGATCGGGCAGGGGCCCGGATTGCCGGGCCACGGACGGCACTGGCCGGGCCATCACCTGCGTACCCTTGAAATGGTTCGCGAGCTGGATCAGCGAGCGCGGATTAAGGATATCGACATCGGCGGCAGCCCAGGCGGCCTCCGGGCCGCAGGCGGCGGGGCAGATAAGCCCTTGTCCGCGGGCATAGGCGGCCATCGCTGCTGGCAGGACGCCTGCGACGGAGGTGATGGAGCCGTCGAGCGCAAGTTCGCCGAGGACTGTATAGCCGGCGAGCGCATCGGCAGGGATCGCGCCGATGGCGGCCATGACCGCTAGTGCGATCGGGAGATCGTAATGGCTGCTTTTGACCTTTTCGCAATCCGGTATGCGAAGAGCCATAACTAACTGCTCCAGCCTCTCGTTGGATCTCTCAGCAGTTAGGGGTGTGCGCGGGCTGGCACGGCGCGCCCTCAATAGCGCCGTAGCCGTGCCAGCCCGTGTGCAGCCCGGATCCAGTGGATCTTAGATTCTTCATTCGTACCCCTACGCGCGCGGAGAGTTAGAGATCTCCCGGCATCTTGGGTGTGGTCTAGGCTCAAAGTTTGGATCCTCCCTGCCTCGACGCGAGATCGACCTCGCAGTTGGGCTCGCAGGTTTCGGGCGGCCGTGCCGCTATCCAGGTAACGATCGCGCGCTTTGACATCGCTCCCCGCCCGAGCCGACCGTGCGCGTCAAAGCAATGAACGTCAGTTGGTTAATCCGCTCCGTTGGCTTCAGTCGCTTCTGGTTTCACCAGCTCAAGGAAATTTACACCGAGTGCATTTGCTAGTTCGGATAACGTGCCAATCGTGGGATTTCGCATCCCATTTTCTAGCCCGCTAAGGTATTGCTGACTAAAGCCGGAGAGCCGCTCAACGTCCTCTTGAGTGAGCCCTTTCTCGCGGCGGATACGGGCGAAATTTCGTCCCACCGTTTTGCGCATGTCCATGCACGCGACAATCGGGATTTCCGTCCTTCGAGTTTATCTACTATAGTATGTTAATTGGCTTCTTTTAGTTTAACGAGAAAGCAATGCAGTGAAGGTTTTCGTTCGAAAGGCACCCAGATTCCCGGACCTCAGCCTCGAAGTCGGGATAGCGCGCGTTCCAGGCTACCGGCATCTTTTCGATCTGACAGTTAGGGCGTGGGGAGATGTTCGCATTCGCGACGCCTGGCAATCGGAGTTCGACCGGTGGTGTGCGATTCACGGCCAATGTCCCGTGTTCGTTCGCGGAAATGTTCGGACGGAGCGCACTCAAGCCAAAGTCGTGTTGGCTGGCGACCTTCCAGTCGTCGACTTTGTTACACAATGGGTGGGGCTCGAAGCACTCGAAATCGGGGGCGAACGGGAATCTAGGATCTCACAACTCGAGACGCAGATCGCGATCCTGAGAAAGCAGAATGCTGAGCTAACTCGCTTCGTGAGCCGGACGCAGCCACCTCGATCCGTAAGTGGCGGAGGCTGACATGAGGCGGCCTATCAATTTTGCGCGTGGGCGTATGGAAGTTGAATTACTGATTTCGCCACCTGCCCTCTCGTTCCCCGCAAAGCTGGAATGTGATCATGCGCGCGCCACGCAGCCTTGAGGAGTGGCGACGCTTACGCTTTCCGAGCCTTGGAGATTTTTTGCGGGTAGCCGATCGTTGGCGACTGTCGGAGGATGATCAGGTTCGCATTCTTCGGTGCAGTTCCGTTGAGCAGTTGCGACGCTGGCTCGCGATCAATCAGACCAATGAGGCGTTGGTTATGAGCAGCGATACAGGGGAACGGATTGCTGCCGTCGTCGGAGCGGCCGAGGCTGCAGGATATCTTTACACCTCCGAGGACGAACCACTCTGGCTCCGTGGTYCAATCACGGGACAACCGTATCAAGGCCAGACGCCCTTGAACATCATGAAGGAGGGTTCCGTCGAGGACATCATGAACGTCCGTCGGTATCTCATGGGCCTCACCCAGGGCGGCCCTGGCCCAAATGACGTCGATCGGGATTTCACTCCCTACACCGACGATAACTTGAAGTGGGAGTGACGGGTTCCGATGTGGGAAATCCAGGCAATCTGCTTCGATGCGTTTGGGACGCTTGTTGAAATAGGAGACAAGCGTCGTCCATTCCGAAAGCTGATGAACGAAAAGGGGACGGATCACCGTGCTGTCGATGCTCTAACCCGCCCGTTGAGCCTTAGAGAGGTTGCCAAAGAACTCGCCATCGTCATCGGCGAGGCGCGTTTGCGGGAACTGGAACTCGATCTTGATGCCGAGCGGGCTTCTATCCAGTTGCGCCCCGGAATGGCGGTGTTTTGGGCAGCGCTCCGACGGGCGGACTTGCGCATCGGAGTCTGCTCGAATCTGGCCCAGCCTTATGCTGAACCGCTGCTAGCTATCCTCCCAGGCATTCCTGACGCGCTCGTCCTTTCGTTTGAGGTCGGCTTCATCAAGCCACAGCCCGAAATCTTTCATTGCGTCTGCGAGGAACTCGGCCTTCGCGCCGAGCAGATCTTGTTCATCGGTGACACCCCAGAAGCAGATATCCTGGGGCCGAGGACCGTCGGCATGCACGCCATGACTATCGATGCGTTCGAAGCAGCCGTGAACGGACGTGAAGAGCGCCGGATATCCGCTGAGGAAGTGCGGTCGCCTGAGATTCATCAGTTGCTCGAGCGGGTGCGCGAGTGCGTCTGCTCGTGATCTCGGACCTTCATCTGGAGTTCGGGCCATTTGAGTTCCCGACGCCCATGCCAGAATTCGAAGTGGCCGTTTTTGCTGGCGATATTGGTCAGCCTATTGTCGATGCGATTGAGTGGATGGCCGGCCAGAGGGAGGGCGGTCCTCTAATGGGGCGCCCTGTCGTCTACGTCGCAGGAAACCACGAGTTTTACCGCAGCGAGATGAAGTCGAACCTGGCCGAGGCCGGAAGGGTCTCCGACGACGCCGGCATTCACTTTTTGCATCGACGAGCGGTCACCATCAATGGCGTCCGTTTCATTGGTTGCACGCTTTGGACCGACTATCGACTGCTCGGAACTCCCAAACCCTCTATGATCACGGCTGGCCAGGAACTGAATGACCATCGCCTGATCCGGTATCGCGAGGAGAGCGGACACTTCAGTCGCTTCATGCCATGGCACGCGGCGGCAGAGCACCGGCTCGATCTCGCGTTCATTCGCGGCGAACTGGCAACTTCGCATGACGGGCCGACCGTCGTGGTGACGCACCATGCGCCACACCCGCAATCCGTTCAGCCGAGGCACCAGGGCAGCGCACTGTCGCCGGCCTTCGTGTCAGACCTCAGTCCTGTGATCGAACAGTTTCAGCCTGAGCTTTGGATCCATGGCCATGACCATGGATCGCACGATTATCGGATCGGCAAGACGCGCATTTTTGCAAATCAGGCTGGCTACCCAAACCTTCACCGGGATCGCGAGAACAGAGGGTTCGATCCGCGCTGCGTCATTTGCGTCGATGGAGCGGGGAAATGAGCGGCTACGATGAAGTTCGTTGTGAGATGCCGATGCTCGCCTCCGACCTCGAGGCCGAAGCGGTTTTTCACACGCGAGCATTCATTGCGGTCTTCGGGGAGCAGGATTTCATCGGCTCGGCAAGTTTCTAGTTGAAGCGCGTGACGAAGTACTCGCGGAAGGCCGTTGCGTCCTTTGCGTCGAGGAAACTCACGCGCATGCACCTGCGCTCAGGCTGCATCAATATGCGGGCTTTATGCGAAATCTCGTGGTCACCCAGCCATATTCCGATGTCGAACAGGCGCTCGTTCAGCGTGATCGGTTCGAGGGGAAGGTCGATCGAGAATGTCCCCGCGATGCCGTCACGGGTAGTCGCGGCGATCCCGGATTTCTGCATGTCGCCCTCCTGCCGCTCAGGATGAGGTTGTATAGATTAGTCCTCTCTGCAGGATCTGTTCAATCGCGAAGCCCAGGCCGCGTAAGGCGTATTCTTGGTCAAGTGTCGATTGAAGTCCGGAGCGCCGTCGTCCCACCAGACAGGGCCCCGCTCACCAAGGGCAACCTTGGCTGCTTCGACGGCGGCGCGGGCGACATGGGGTTCGCCGCTTCCGCGTTTGACGTCCTTCACAGCACGGCGAGCATCTATCAGCTCGGTGACAAGCTCGTGACGGCGCGCAGCCGGAAGGGCGGGATTTGTTGCTCGCCACAGCCTGCCAGCGACCATGAAATATCTGCCGTCCGGTGTTGTCGGATGATCGCGCCGGTCGCTCAATCCGGATACTCGCGAGCGAGCCGATCATAAGCGTCCTCGGCAGCGGCGTCGCCCGCCATGGCATTTTCGATTTCATTCTCGTCGACGAGCACCCCGCCGAAATGTGCGACGAAGGCGCGCGCCAAGCCCCGGTCTTCGAATGCGATGCGGACCGTCTCTGAACCGGGGAAACGGTCGAGAACGCGGAACCCGATTTGCCAGTCGCCACACCAACTCTCGATTCTGCGCAGGCGTTCCGGTGCAGCGACGGGGTCCAATTTCATTTCGACCTGATGACTGAAGCCTGGCATCACGCCCTCCCTACGACCGGCACCTCGTCGAGCCGCGTCGTGTAACGCGGCGAACGCATCTCGAACTTCGTGACCCACGCCTTCTGCTGGCGGGCGATGCCGGCCGCTGCAGGGTACACAACGCCACGACCGTGTTGCTTGTTGCACGCGTCCAGCGCTTCCATGAGCCGGCCGCTCTTCTTGCGATCGAGGGCGCCGATCAGGGCTCGCTGCGACATCTCGGGCGCCACCAGGTCGACCGTCATCAAGCCGGCCTTGGCGTAGCGGTAACCCGGCTTCCAGATCCGCCGCGCTCCCCATTTGGCGGCGCGGACGAGGACGAGGGTGTCGTTGCTCGCCTCGGGAAAGTCGACCGTGGTCGAAACCGAGCGGGAAGGGCCGCTGTCGAACGGCGATGTGTGGAAGAAGACAGTGACGTGATCCGTCGCCAATCCATGGTGCCGGAGCTTCTCGCCCAGGCGGGTGGCATGGGCGGCGATCGCCTCCTGCATCATCTCGAGGCTTTCGACCCGGCCGGAAAACGACCTGGTCACGGCACAGCCTTTTCGCGTGGGGGCGACGCTATCCAGATCGAGGCAGGGCTGGCCGCGCAGTTCCTGGATAATCCGCTCGCCAACGACGGTCAGCGACTTGCGAGCACGCTTGGGATCGAGGGCGGCGACATCGGCTGCCGTCTTGCAGCCGAAAGCGCCCAGCTTGGTCTGGCTGGCACGGCCGATACCCCAGACGTCCTCCAGCGGCATCAGCGACAGCCATTCCCGACGCGCTTCCTCACTCGTCAGGTCGCAGGTGCCGCCGAGCTGAGGCGTGGTCTTCGCAATCTTGTTTGCGAGCTTCGCCAGTGTTTTCGTTGGGCCGATGCCGACGCAGGTGGGGACACCGGTCCATTTCGAAACCGTGGAGCGCAGGTCGTGGCCCAGTTCCTCACGATGCTCAGGCGCCACCGGGGTCAGGTCGAGGAAGCTCTCGTCGATCGAGTAGATCTCGATATCGGGGGAGAACCGCTCATAGACGGTGTTCATCCGGCGGCTCATGTCGCCGTAGAGCGAATAATTCGACGAGAAGACGACGACGCCCTCGCGTTTGCACAGGTCGCGGATCTGGAACATCGGCGCGCCTATCTTGATGCCGAGCGCCTTTGCCTCAGCCGTCYTGGCGACTGCGCAGCCGTCATTGTTCGACAGCACGATCACCGGTCGGCGTCGCAATTTCGGGTCGAACACGCGCTCGCAGGAGCAGTAGAAGCTGTTCCCGTCGATCAGGGCGAACGAGCGCTTCATCGCCGGAAGCGCCGCACCGCGTTGGTGACCACGCCGAAGATATCGATTTCGGCGTCTGGACCGGGGTCGTAGTCGGGGTAGCGCCGGTTGCCGAACGCGAGACTTGAACGGCCGCCGGCGATCTTGAAAACCTTGACGCTGCGCTCGCCGTTGACGTCGACCACGACGGCATCGCCATCCCGCGGGACCAGGCTGCGGTCGACCGTGATCAAGCTGCCGTCGAAAATTCCGACGTCGATCGCGCTGTCGCCGGCGACGGTCATGATGTAGGTCGCGGGAGCGTTTTTGATCAGCGCCCGCGACAGGTCGATCGGTGTGTCGAGGTAGTCGTCGGCCGGCGAAGGAAAACCCGCGCGCACGGCCTTCAGGTAGACCGGAAGAAAGATCGGCGGTCCGAGGTCGGCGGGGGACATGTGCATCGCGATGCGCTCCGATGGTTGGAACATAACAAGAACATCAGAAGCCCAACTCGAGTCAATAAGGGGAATTCGTGGCCCGCCGCTCATCACCCATCCCGACCGCTGCGCTCGTCCTACGAAGAGCCGTCAGCGGTGCGCCAGTAGCAGACGTTGGGGTCTCGCCAGGAAGCGGGCATTCCTGTTTTCAGCCGCCGGCCCCCCATTTTAACCCACGCTGAGACTGCTGGCGCCCGCCTCTGGTGTCATGGTTGAAAGAGTCGTGCCAGAGCATCAAAATGCACCAGAAATATGCGAATCGTCCAATTTGGCTTATAGTTCGCACTTCCCTCAGAAGTCCTTTGCGTCGCGGTCGTTGTAGGAGTCGTTGAGGCCAACTGAAGCTTTTGGATGCGCAGATCATGTTTGGTCACGAACGCTTGCAAGCCGTGCGAAGGCTCGTTGCCGAATACGTCCGAAGCCCTTCGCTTCGTCATCTCCGCGAACCAAGCTCAGTTGATCGCCTTGCCGAGCAGATTGTTAAGGTTGTTGACCGGGAGCCAACCGTTTGGCGCAAATGGGAAGGGCAACGCGAGGACGTTCTGCGGGCTGCTGCCCCGTGTTGGATACCCTCGGAAGACCTGCGCAGTTTTCTGAACGATCTGCCGGGGCCGAAGCTCACCTCGACCGACCTTGCTCAGCGACTTAGGGCGATCCACGAGGAGCCATATAGTTCGTATCCTGACGAGGCGCTGCGGGAAGAATGTCTCGCGCTCTACGCTCGCGAACGAGCCGCTGGAACCGAGCTGCCAGCGATCATCGGGGCCTTGCAAGAATTTGTTGAAACAGAAACAGAGCGGCTCCGTCTTGCTTCGGTGGCGGCTTGGCGCCAGCGCCAAAAGGAGGAGCTGGAAGCGCTCCAGCAACGCTTCATCGCTGGGGCTGATTGCAAGTGGGTAGCTGTCGGCACCTCAAAAGACGTGTTTTCTCGCAAGAACGGCCGAGCCTATCGACTGTCGCCGACTAAAAACAAGCGATGGGACCTGTTCCGTATTCAAGCAGCTGAGGACCCCGGCAAGCTCATCGGCACTTATGGTTCTAGAGGCGAGGCAAACAAAGCACTTGCGAAGCTGGCTTACGATTCTGAGCCTCGCTGGTAGACAGGTAGTTGCGCCGGCCTTGCGATATCGGCTCGTGAACCTCTCGCGCAATTTGAAAGTGGATGCCGGGCATCTTTAAATGCTCGCCGCAACTGCGAGGGCAGGCCCGCTATCTGGCTGGCTCAGCTAAAGGCGAAGTGTCCACTTCTCGTGGGTCTAACACGGAGTGAATATTTCCCGGAGAATGGTTGAGCGGGGGGTGTATCCACTTCACGCCAGGATCGGAAGTTAGGGCATCGCAGAGAACTGGCCATTCATCTGCCGCAGAGAAGGGTCCGGAGGGCAACGCGAGATAGATGTYGGCAGCGTTCGCTCATTGTGGTCGATGTCAGGCACAGCCGAAGCCGGCTGCTGCGATCGTTAGACCGCCTAAGCTCAACTCGACTAACTGAGCCCAGCCTCCGTCATTCGATCTCCCTCAGCTCCACCAGGCAAATCGCGCAAGCGATTGATCTCCCAATGAAATCTTCGATCTACGTGGAGCCGGCCCTAGGTTGTTTGTCGGTTACACGCGGTCTGCAGCGAGCAGTTACGGACGAATAGCCGCGCCACGAACTCGATCAGAACGTGATCCTGATCAAATTCGATGTGCGGCCGGAGCCCGAGCTGTCTGTCAGCACCGGCCCGGATGAACAACCTTCATAGCTTCGACAGCTAGCCAACGTTCAGCATTGCAATTGCAGATCGCGAGATTGAATGCTTTAGCAGTAGCGGGCTTGGGGTAGGCGCTGACGGGCGCCGCTTGCCTCAAGAGTAGCATAACGTCCGCCTGAATAGCGTCTGCAATCCAGCGCAAACCCGGACTTCACCAGTTCCGCGCCAATGTCCCTTCCGTCGGGCGTTGTGCAGACCCCGACGACGCGGTCATGCGTTCGCGTACCGTCGAGCCGACAGCTGAGTTGTTGCCCCCCTATAATGCCAATGATGGCGGCCCGGGCTCGCCGCCCTTCGGCGGAACCGAGTTCTGGCGCATCAATGCCGTTCAAACGCAGGGGGTGGCCGTTCACGACAATAGTATCACCGTCACGAACATGATCGACGAAACCGACGAGGGTGCGGCCATTGGGAAAGGTAGAGCGCGCGGTCGTGACCGGACTAGCTGCTGCCGGTTTGGCGCGCCTGGCGATGGCGCCGATCCGGCCATAGGCTCGGTCGAAATGGGCATTACCATCTTGAAACGCAGTCGCCACCGCTTGCCGAGTGAACTTCGCGAAATTGGGGCAGTAGGGCATCGCCAGTTCAAGCGTAGCCGCCAGATTGTTGCGGGTTTCGCGAAACAGGGCGCGCATCGGCTTGACCAACGGCTCGGTATCAACGATCCGCTCGCTGGCATCGCCGTTGCGCTCAAGGATTTCCGCGATCGCGTTGGTCTCGCGGATCAACGCTTTCATCTGCTGCACCGCGTTATCGAATTCTCCGATCTCTGCGAGCAGACGCGGCGCGACCGGGCCGCAGGTGCCGACGATGCCCTTCACTGCGACGTCCGTCTTGGCCGGGGAGGTCTTGTCGAGAACCGACGTTTGCGCGTTGTCCTTCGCCAGATTGTCGCGCTTTGCGATGGTGATACCCGAAGCGGCGGCAAGTGCCACAGTGCCGAAGAATGCAAGCTTGAGTAACGGCTTCATTTGGCCTCTTCCGGTGCGGAACCGGACATTTTCACGCGCCCGTTCATTACGTGGCTGGGGTCATATGGGCAGAGCGCGCGGCCATGCCGACCCCGACAATTGCTGGCGCCCTCCACGCTGAAATAGGTTGCCGCGGCATTCGCCACTTGTTATTTTCTGCCAAAGAATTGTGCGTCCCAGACATGTGCGGGGAGTTCGACGGCTTTGCCACGCGACCTGGTCTCCCTTCCGACGACCCGAGCGGGTATCTCGCGATTGGTCGTCAGTCGCTTGGCCAGCGCCGGCGTGCAGGTTGCGCCACTCCTGCGGGACGTTGGCCTGAGCGAGGAGATGCTCGCCGATCACGATCAAAGAGTGTCTTCCCGGCGTCAGGTCGCATTCTTGGACCGCGCCGCGACCGCGCTTGACGATGACTGCCTCGGCTTCACCCTGGCGCAAGAATTCGAACCCCGGGCGCTCGGGCTGCTGTTCTACGTGATGGCGTCATCGCAAACGCTCGGCGAGGCATTGCACCGCATTGCCCGGTACAGTTCGATCACCAATGAAGCGCTGGTCTTCAGCGTTGCGGAGGGAAGCGCGCTCACCATTCGGCTAACCTATGCCGGCCTTTCTCGCCATTCCGACAGGCATCAGGCCGAGTTCTGCATTTTTGGAGCAATCCGGATCTGCCGCATCCTGACTGGATCGAACCTTGTCCCGCAGAAGATCTCGATCGCGCACCACCGATCGGGAGATAACTCTGCGATGACACGGTTTGCCGGAACGAAAGTGGAGTTCGGCGCCGAGAGCGATGCCTTCGTTCTGCACGCTGACGCGCGCGAACGCCCTCTTGTGAATGCCGACCCTTACCTCAATGAACTCATGCTGACTGATTGCGAGGCGGCATTGTCATCCCGCGCCACCAATGGGAGCCCCCTTCGGATCAGTGTCGAGAACGCGATCGCTCCGCTGCTGCCTCACGGCAAAGTTCGCGCGGACGTCATCGCCCGTCAGCTTGGCTTGAGCGAACGGACGTTCGCGCGAAGGCTCGCCGAGGAGGGCTTGAGCTTCTCGGAAATCCTCCAGCAGATGCGGCGCGATTTGGCTGTGCGCTATCTTAGCGACGGCAACCTCCATGTCTCGAAGATTGCCTGGCTACTGGGATTTCACGAGGTCAGCGCGTTCTCGCACGCATTCAAGCAATGGACCGGGCTGGCACCGAGCCAGATGCGTATTGCCGGCGTTCAGAATTGAGCGATGTCGGTTCGCCAGGCCGGAGAGCCGAATGGCGCGCCAGGGCACCGGAACACGTGCCGCGCCCTCGCAATCCTGCTTCGACGTAAACGGAACTAGATCGCCTAGATGCTAGACGCCCCGACCGCAATCCGGTGCTGAAGGCCAAGCCGGGCCATACGCTGGCCGAGAGCAACCGAGCATTGGCGGAGAGCGCGATGCTGAGATTGAGCCTGTCCTGCGTGAACTGTCGCACCTGTTGTCCGCAGAAGGCAGAAGGTCGCAGGCGAGCTGAAACGTATACGCCCGCGTGCACGTGGGGCGGAATGAATGAGGATTGCGCTGCGGCTGCCGAAGGCAGAGGCGAACAAGTCTTTGGCAGAAAATAACAAGCATCTGGTGCAGCGGCAACGTACTTCGGGGAGGTCAAATCCGCGATCGCGCCCGGTCACGCCTTAAGGAAAGGCCCCGGACGCGAGAAATGGAGCCTGTTGATTATCGGGGGATCGTTCCAGCCGACGCTGAATGTGACCGAAGTCAGCTATTTCGTCCCCGTCGGCGTCCGACTGGATAGCTGTTGACACTGCTGTGGATTCACTCGTTTTAACCTTAAGATTTTGGTCACAGCCATGCGCTCAGGGGTCGTTGCTTTGGAATCGCTGCGGAATGTTGGCCTCGTCGTTAAGGACTTCGTCCTCAGCGTAGCAGCGCTTCTTAGGGACGAGGCGTCGCCAGGACTCGTGACACTCCTGCTGTTACTGGCATTGCTCGTGTGCGTACTCCTGTTCATGGCGCTGATTTCGCGCCGAAAAGCGGCGCTTCACTGGTTGAGCAAAGAGGTTGTTGCTGGACTGCAGGTCGGTCCGTCGGGGCAATCGTTTATTGGCCTCGACAATGCCATCAACAGTTCCGCGACTAGTCGTTCCCGGCAGCTGGTAGCAACGGCGTGGAAAGAATACCGGGAGACTCTCGTTGCGCATGAAGAAGGGGATCAGGTAACCCTAAGAAATTCGGTTCGACCCCAAACATTTTTTAATATCGAGGATCTTCACTTCGCGCCCGGGTTCTGGCGAGTCGTTCCTGGTCTCTTCGTCACGATCGGCCTGTTTCTGACTTTCCTTGGTTTGATTTCTGCGCTCAACTCGATGGCGGCCCCTGCGACTTCAGGGCCAGCGGCGCTCAACATCGATATCAACGCACTTCTGACGATCGCATCTGCGAAGTTCATCATGTCCCTGACCGGGCTGCTGTGCTCGATTCTATTCACGATTGTCCTCCGAATCGGCATCGGCAGAATCGATGGGGCGATCCATGGGCTCTGTGGAAAAATCGAGCAACGCCTCACTTTCATCAGCCTGGAAGAGCTTGCGGTCGAACAACTGGCCGCGACCCGGGAACAGCGTGAGCACTTCCGAAAAATCGGCTTCGAGCTTGTCGCGGAACTGGGGCGGCCGCTGCGCGAGGAATTGCCTACGGCCATATCGAGTTCCATCAGTTCAGCGATGACGCCGCTGCTGCAGCAGGTCGGACAGATCGGCGCAGACGGTATGGGTACGATGGTGAGGGACCTTTCATCGCGGTTCTCAGACGATGTCGGCAAGGCGTTGTCGCAGGCCAGCGACAGGCTTGTCTTGGCGGGGGATAAAATATCCGAACTGTCGGGTCGTATGGATCAGAGCTCGGGCCGCATGGGAACCGAGATGGATGCGGCGGTTACTCGACTGGCACAGACCGTGGATGATCTTCGTCAGGCGATGGGAGCGACCGCCGCGACAGCAAGTGGTGCATTGACGCAGGGCGCTGAGCAGCTTCTGGCGGTCATGAATGAGACCTTGCAGGGTATTCGCGACAATACCGGCGAAGGTGCGCGAGCCATCAGCTCGGCCGCTAGTGAAATGCGCCAGGCGGCCGAGGGCTTCCGGACGGAACTCGAAGAGGCCGCCAGTACCGGATCCGGCGCTGCTCGCGATCAAATGGCCGCTGCGAGCGCTGCGGCGAGCAGCGCGATAGACGTCGCAGGGCGGGGCATTCTCGATGCATTCGGACGTAATGCAGCCGACATCGCGACGGCGACGGAGGCTTTTTCGGCAAAGGCGTCGGCAAATCTCCTCGCCCCGCTAGATGCGATCTCACAAAGGCTCGGGGGCATGGTCGATGGTCTCTCCGAGGGCACGACGAACCTGCGGCGCCTGTCGGACGGTGTGCGCGCTGGAGCGGAGGCGACGGAGCAGGCAGCAAGCCAATTCCGAGCGGCCTCGGAGGGGCTCGCCGACGCTGCTGCTCCCATCCGCGCGACCACGGCGAGTATCGAAAGCTCGATCAAGCAATTGGCCGACTCCACGCGCAATGTCTCCGAAACGGTAATTCGCTCGGCAGAAGCGACAGCTAAGAATGCGGCATCGGCTCTAGCGAGTGCAGAGCAGATCCTCGGCAACGAAGCCAACGCCATCCAGGCTTCGCTTGCCGGTGTCACGGCCATGCTGGAAAAACTCCAAGGGCAGGGCGATCGCCTCGACGACATGGACGAGAAACTCGGCAAGGCGTTCGAGACTTATGCCGCGCATGTCGCTGCCGCCGTCGAGGGTATGTTCGGCCACGTACGAGATCTTCAGTCGGCCTTGAATCCGGCGCTCGACACTCTGCAAGCAGTGGTCGAGCAGGCTGAGCAGTTCGCTCCTGAATCCAGGAGGCGTTGATGCGCGTGAGCTCTAGAAGGCGTCATCACGAAGACGAAGAAGAATCCGCCTTCGTCTCGATGACCGATCTGACGGTAAGCTTTCTCTTCATCATCATGATTCTGCTGGCCTACTCGGCTTCCCGTATTTCGAAAGAAGAAACCGTCCCCAAGAAAGACTATGACGTTATCGTTCTTGAAAAAAGTGAGTTGGAGGGCGAGCTTGCTCAGGTAAGGCATGATTATGACGTCATCGTTTGGAAAAAAGTGGAGTTGGAGGACGAACTTGCTCATGTAAGCCATGACTATGATGTCCTCGTTCGGGAAAAAAGGAAGTTGGAGGTCGAGCTTACTCTTGTAAGGCAGCTAGCCCGTGACCAGGGGCAGCGCATTACGGATCTTGAAAGCGAGATCGCCCGCCTGAAAGAGCAGCTCCAACAGAAAAACCCGCTCGAAAACTACATGTCTCAGGTCGCAGATTTGCGGCGTCAGGTTCTTGCTAAATTACAAAGACAGATTCAGATCGATTTTCCCGATTTGCAGGTCGTCATTAGTGAAGAAATGGATGCTTTGCGTTTCAAGGGGGACGGCTTGTTCAAAAGTGCGCAATTCGAGCTCGAGATGGATAAGCGACGAATTGTTGAACGTCTTGCGATGCGGCTGAACGAATTGCTGCCCTGTTATACGCTCGGTTCCAGTGCGGCTTGGCGATTGGACTGCAATGGGGCCGGCGCCATTATCGAGGCAGTGCAAATCGAGGGGCACACCGACTCCAAGGGGACGGAGAACGACAACATGACCCTGGCTACCAACCGGGCCAATGCGACGTTCTTTGCGATGAAGAACCGTGAGCCCGAGTTGCTACGTCATCTCAACTCGCGCCAGCAGCCGGTCATGTCGGTTGCCGGATATGGCGCCATGCGGCCTATTGCGAGCAACGCGACTGAGGATGGCCGCGCGACCAACCGTAGGATCGACCTACGGATCATAATGTATACGCCACAGTCATCCGACGAGATTGAGATCATTCGAAATCGATTGCGCTCGGGCGTTGCAGCGGCATCATCCCGATGAGCCTCAGGTCACTGCTGAAGCAGTCCCCACGGTTCGATGCGCCGGCCTTGCCGGGATTGAACAGCCTCCGCGGGGCGGCAAGCCGCATCTTGGCACGATGGCCGGATGTCGTCGCCGAGCCTCCTGAGAATGACCGCGACAGGCTGGTCGGCGAGATGCGGCGGCGTCTGGAAGCTGATGATTGGGGCAATTTGCCGATCTCGTACGTGACTGCAGCCGCACGTGCTCTTTTTGATTCCGTCCGTCGTAGCCGTCCTGATCTCGAGGGTGTGAGGAATTTCTATTTCGAGGAACTTCGCGTTTCGACACGCAGGAGCTTTCTCAATGCGATGGCCTCCATTTATGTCGGCAGCTATGTCCCTGACGCGCTGCATACGCGCGCACTTGCTGAAGCGCTGCGCTTCTCACGCTCACGCCTCGGCCCGCGTTGGGCGAAGCTGGAGGACGCAGTGCCTGAGTGGCTTGACCCAGTCGATGCACCGGGCGCTATCGCCGCCTGCATGGTCGGGGTGGATGATGCCTGGAGTGAATTGAAAACCATTGGCTTTAGCTCGCCTCACGCGCCGGGGTTGATGGACCATGCCCATCTTTCCTACGTCACTCGGCTCGGTCCCAAGCTGCGCCAACGAAGCGAGTTAGAGCGCCTGTTTGGCTGGCTTCGACCCGAACGACAGGCGGCACGCATGTCTGGCGCGGCAGAGGCGATCAGCGCCGTGCTCGATCATTGGCGCGACGGTGATCCCGAGGACGAGGACCAGCGTTACATCACAGAGACGCTCGTCGGATGCTATGGCGACCCGCGTGTGTCTGGTGGCGGCGCCTGGGCGGGCGTCGCCGCTCCGTACCAGGCGGTAATCCTGCGCTGGCTCACCAAGGAAAACATCCTCTTCTTTCTCGACGTCGTCTCGGAGGTCGAGACAAGTCATATGTGGGAGCCACGCCGCGAGTTCTGGCTCTCCCTGTACGACCAGGGACGCATCAAAAACGCCTGGGTCGCCTTCAGCTCTGAGGCCGCTCGGCATGCCCGCCGGCGAGCAGCCGCCCGAAGTGGGCAGAACACGCTGAGTTTCGGATTGCAGACGGCAGGAGGCTCCCGAGTGAACACGTCTCTGCTGATCCTCGAGATCGGCAACAAGATCCTGGTCGAAGGCTCGCACAGTTACAAGATTCACCTATTCCGGGCTGGTGTTCCCAAGACGCCGCCGCTCTATCTGCCCAGATACGACTGCGAGGTGATACGCCTCACGGCTGGGGCAGAGGCAAAATCGCACAACGGCAACTGGCAGGGCTGGGTCCTGGAACGCATCTGAACGAGGCGCGCACTTGAATTTCGATTTCGTATCGTCGCCCGAAACCATCACGCTGATGTTGCGGCCGGACAAGACCGGACTCCTGAGCCGGTTATTTAGCAATACCGCGCCTCGCGATCTCGAGCGCCTGCCGCCGCAGGAACGCGACCTGCTGCTGGCGCTGGGCGACCTGCGTGCGCTCGGCGACGAGATGCCCGGCTCGCTTCGGATCGGCCGCCGCGAAATCGTCATGTCGCACCGGCTTGCGGCCTCCCTGGAGGCAGAAAGTGCGGCGGCACTTGGACTTCCTCCGCTGGTCGATTTGACGCTGAGGACCGACGTGGAGGGCGTACTGGGCTCTCCGTCCTTCCGCCTGCGCTACGAATGGCATCGTCATGGTCAGCGTCAGATTGTTGAGCGCCAGGGAGCAATCCTACGGACTTCGACAGGTCCGCGCCGGCTGCCTCTATGGGTGATGGAAGCGGTTCAGGTCGCCGATGACTTCACTCGTGGAGTTGGAGACGCCGCACATTGGGAAGCTCTCGCGCGGTTTCGCCAGGCCCTCGACCCTGGCGTGACTGTGACAGGGGCGACACCGGCGGCAAGAATTTCAATGACCGACTTCTTGTCAGGTCTGGAGGTCCGCCTTGCCGATCGTTTTTCCATTGCACCGGCTGAGACAGGTGACGATTTCGAGGTGGTGCCGTTCTCGAGCCGCGCCATCAGGGAGTCAGGTTTTGCCGACGACGAGGCTGGCGTCCCGGAAGCTTGCGGCGAACTTGAGGGTGAAGCCCTGCGCGTATTCCAGTCGCGATTGCGAGAGCGTGGAGCGATACCGGCTTTTCGCTTGGCCCCCGGTAGTTTCCTCGTAATCGACCGCTCGGCCAAGCCAGTGCTCGAGACGATGGTGCGAATGCAGAAGGCGCCCGCCGCCGAGCGAGCCGCTTTTGTTCGAAACCCGCGCCCGAAAATCACCGAAGCGGTCGAGGCAGCCCTGCGTGCGGCCGGTCGGTTGGACGGGCTGTCGCCCGAGTCCGAAGAAGAAGCGATTGAGGCTGCTGCCGGACCGGCATTTGTTGAGACCAGGGAATTTTCCGAACGAGTTATCGGCATCAAGGTCTTCGAGAGATCTCTCGAGATATCATTGGATGGCAGCACGACGTGGCTGCCTGAAGGCTTTGCGAAGAAGCTGTCAGAGCATCTCGACCAGCTTCCTTCGTCCGAGCTGACATCGCTGCGGGAGCAAGTGGCCGGTGCCATCGCTGCGGGAGACGAAAAACTACCCCTCGCCGACATGGAGCTACCCGCGCGACCCGAAACACTCAACCTGATCGATCACAAGATCTCTTCTCGAGACCCTGACGAAGTCACCGACGGTCACTCGGAGCGTCGCGTGTCGGGCCCAGTGGTCCTCGACACGCTCGACAATATCAACGAATTGCGCTGGCACGCAAAACTGCGACCCAGGGAGGCGGCGATAAGAGCCATGCCGCCTTCGTTCATCCGCACTCCTCTGAAGGAGCACCAAATTGAGAGCGTTGCCTGGCAGATCGCCGCGTGGAAGGCAGGACTACCGGGCATTTTGAATGCCGATGAGCAAGGCCTGGGAAAAACGCTTCAGACGATCGCGTTCCTGGCTTGGCTCAAGGAACACATGGCGAAAGCAGCCAGYGGCGAGCGAGGACCCGTTCTCGTCGTCGCACCGACGTCGCTTTTGCAAAACTGGGAGCAGGAGGTCGATCGGCATCTAGAGAAGCCAGGCTTAGGTCATCTCATCCGGCTTTATGGAGGCAGCACGCAGAGTAGACGGTTTCACGGGGCCTCGGGGCGGGACACCGACGCGGGCGAGATCAAGCTTGACCTGGAGTTTCTGAAGGAGGCGATTGCCGAGGGCCGGGGTCATCGCTTCTGGTTGCTGACGACCTATACGACGCTGTGCAACTATCAGCATTCCTTCCAGCGCATTCGGTTTTCGGCCGCCGTCTTCGACGAAATTCAGGCTCTCAAGAACCCCGGTAGCTTGCGCGCATTGTCAGGGCGCGCAGTGAACGCCGACTTTCGCATCGGACTTACGGGAACGCCAATCGAGAACAGCGTAGAGGATCTTTGGGCGATCATGGACAACCTCGCCGGAGGTGCGCTTGGTACGCTGCCCGACTATCGTGAACGGTTTGGTGCGCCCGATAGCAATAACATGAAGCAGCTTCATGAGAGGGTGTTCAAGCCGTCCGACTTGGCCCCGCCGCTTGCCCTGCGTCGACTAAAGCAAGACGTTGCGCGCGAGCTACCGCCTAAGCAGCGCCGTCTGCATCCCCGCTTGATGCCGGCGCTTCAAGAAACCACTTATGAGGATGCAAAGCTAAAGCTGGCGACAGGTGGCTTGGGCGCAGCCCTGAAAGCACTCCATCACATTCGAAGCGTCTCGGTTCACCCCGTTCTGCACGACGGCGATTCCCATGGGGGGTTCATCGAAGCTTCTGGTCGGCTGCAGGCAACTTTCGAGATTCTCCGTAGGATCGCAGAGAAGCGCGAGCGCGCGCTTGTCTTCATTGAACATCGCCAGATGCAGTTTCGCTTCATCGAGCTCGTGCGTTCTGAATTCGGGTTGGAGCGAGTCGACCTCATCAATGGCGACACTCCGATCCCGCAGCGCCAAGCAATTGTGAACCGATTTCAAAGGCATCTTGAGAACGAGGGAGGCTTCGATCTGCTCGTGCTCGGCCCCAAGGCGGCCGGCACGGGACTGACTTTGACGGCGGCGACACACGTCATTCATCTTTCGCGCTGGTGGAATCCAGCAGTCGAGGAGCAGTGTAACGACCGGACGCACCGGATTGGTCAAACAAGCGCCGTAACGGTGCATATTCCGATGGCGATCCATAGCGGCTATCGCGAACACTCGTTCGACTGCCTATTGCAGAGCCTGATGCAGCGGAAGAGAAATTTGGCGAGCGCAGCACTTTGGCCGATGGGCGATACTGCCGGAGACGTCGGCGAGTTGCAGCGCATCTTGCTTTCGGGAGAAGCTACGACTGGCGCCGACGCACTTCGCTCGGCGATGGACGCAATGTTCAAACGGGATCGCTTCGATCCTCCCGTTTTTGACGCGGACGGGTCCGTGGAGGTTCCGTGAACGTTGCGTGTCGTCTTATTGCTCCGTCAGGAGCGTCTAAGAAGTGCCTCTGGCATCCAGCGAGATCGGCGCCAGGGCCACGAAATCGAGGCCTTTGCAGACCTTCATCGCGTGGTCGTAGTACGCCGCTCTAGCTGGCGCCCAGGCCAACCATCCACTAACAATCGACTCGGACCTCTCGGCGGAGGCGAATCAGGGTTGCTTTCGATCCCAAAGAAGCGAGTCGGAGTAGCGGATTGCCAGAGAACAAAAACCCCCACGTTTACCGAATGGCACGGTTTCTGCCGTTCGACCCTTCTCATGACCAGATCTATGAAGAGTACCAAGTCGCAAACGACTCGCTGAATCTCGACACCGTCGCATATCGCTACGTGCTTGATGCCGCCGAATCCGGCGCTCACGTCGTTGTTTTGACCGGTGACGCAGGCCACGGAAAAACCCATCTGTGCCGAAGAGTAATCGAGAGCCTCCTCGGCTATGATGAGGAGGAGGCAAGAAAACTCATTAACGAGGCTTGCGACGGTAGGAAGGTCATAAAGCCAAAAGACGGCAGATCTGGCGACCGCGCCGTGCGCATCTTCAAGGACTTCTCCGAATTTGCTCCTGAGATCGCGGCCACCCTCGTCGAAGCGTCGAGCAGCGGCGAGGCAGTGACCATCATCTGCGCTAACGAAGGACGGCTCCGAGCCGTTCTGTCGTCGAGCAAGGCCGGACCGCATTGCGCGGAATTGCTCAAGAGTTTCGGGTCATCCTTCGATGACGGAAAAGCCAGTCACGATGGACGCATCCACATTGTCAACTTGAACCATCAGTCTACGGCGGCGGGCAGTGACGGACAGTCTCTAGGAGACCGCGCCCTTCGCGACTGGACCTCTGGTGTGCGGTGGAGGAGCTGCCACGATTGCGACGCTCGTGCTGCCTGCCCGATCAGCCGTAACAGAGAAATGCTTTCTGAACGTGCCGACGAGGGAGTGGCGGCGATAAGAAAGGAAAAGCTGCGACTTCTGTTCGCGACGCTGGAGCGGATAGGCTACGTGATAACCATCCGCGACATGTTGATGGCGTTCGCATATTTGCTAACCGGCGGGCTGAAGTGTGAAGACGTCCACAGGATGAGGCGGCGCCGCAAGCAGGGCTGGCAGCAGGCTTACGCGTTCTACAACCTAGCATTCGCGGCACCCGATACGCTTTCGAAGGAACAGCTAAAACGCCTGCCTTTGATGCAACAACTTCCCAAACTTGACCCGGGAAGGCGGGCAATCAGGGAAATTGACGAGCGCATAGTCAATCAGCAGGGGATCTTTGCTCACGGCCAATTGGACCTACAGTTTCGGGCACCTTCAACATCATCAGATGATCTCATCGATGCGGCGGATGGAATTGATGAAATCATTGGAGATCCCCGCAACAAAAAGCAGAGGGCAGACGAAGCCGAAAACGTCACGCGCGTAGTGAGGTCGCTCAGGCGCCGAGCCTATATCGACGGCATCGGCGACGCCCTCGACATGACCCACCTTGGCTTCTCTTATGGTGCTGATTTTCTTGCCATCATCCATGACCAGATGGACGTACCCGAACGCACTCTTCTCAAGAAGAGAGTGATCGCCGGACTGCACCACATTCAGGGGCTCCAGTTCTCGGAACAAACACCCACGCTGCACCTTGTCGATCCGGCCTTCGGAAGATCGATGTCGGGAACAGCGATTCTGGCYGCGAGGATCAAGCCAGCAAATGTCGACCTGATGAGACTTTCCGAGAAATGGGGGAGCAGTGACGAGGTAATCCATCATGTAAAGGAAAGCGTCGACTGGATCGACCGCCATGTGGTCCTGCGAATTGTTGATCAACAGGGCGGAGCGCATGATCTGCTGCTCGACCTGATGACGTTCGACTGCGTTCTAAGGGCCGCGGCGGGCCACGTGCCGACCAAGTTCTACGAGCACGACATCCGACGCGTCGTCAGCTTCCTTGGCCGCATTGCGCAGTCGGCCCACGCAAGCTCGGATCAGATCAATCTTATTAGGGGCGGTCGATCCCAGACCATCTCCATTGACGGCAGCACCATTCAGGTCGGTGCCGGAGCCTGAACAAGGAATAGGCCGGACAATGCAAGATGTCTCGGACGAGAAGATCCGAAAGGGGCCCGACGTCTCCCGCGAGCTGTTCGGGGGTGTCCTCGATTTCGATGCCTCAGGACACTACCCGGGCCTTGAGCTGTTGAACTTCGTCTACTGCGGTGAGGGCGGGGATCCGCTTCCTACCAGTGATGTGGTGAAGATCACCCGCCGGTCGCACGATTTCGGACGACGGCTGGTCTGGGATGCCAGCTTCAAGGATGACCCGCGACGGCACAATGTGCTCCTCGACGACATGGCCGCGGAAGAGACTTTGCGAGAGCTGCTCCGTTGTCTTCAGTTGGAAATCCCCAATGGAACCAAGGAACCCAAGTGGTCGAGGGCGCACTTCTTCCCATACACACCATCGCTCATTCACTGGGATGCACGGGAGAGATACGGAGAGATCCGCCTTGAGCGCCTCTACCTTCGCGGTGGAGGAGCTCTGGCCTTCAAGATCCTGAGGTCCGTCCCAGACCCAGCACGTCTCGAACGCATCAGAGACGGCTTCAAGCGACTTTATGCGGCGACTTCAGGGAGCCCATTGGAAATCCTAGCCGATTTCATCAACAAACAGAGCAAGACAGACGCGCACCCTAGCATCGATGATATCGAAAAGGCCACGCGCGCGAGTGTCGATGATTTCGAAGATGTCTACTGCAACGGCATCCTCAACATTCTCGAGCAGGAGGACGCGACCTCTGTTGCAAAGATACGGGCAGTGATGGGGTGGACCGCACTCTGGCTCGTTCTCATGCAGAACCGGCGCGCGAGAAAAAGCCTCGACCTCGATGAAAGCCCGATCATCTGTGACTGCGGGGCGGGCAGTCCGCAGTTGCGGCGAGTATCCCAACGCTGTTTGCAGGAGGTTCTCGGCAACATTGTCAACGCGGTCGTCAAGGCGGAGCCAAAGATCGCGAATGCCCAGCGAAACAAGATCCGCAGCTTTTTCTGGGCTACGGCCGCGGCAAATGGATTCCTGAATGCCTGGCGGGGACGAAAGCACTTCACGCTTTCTGTTGATGCCCTCGAGATGATCGTGCTGGCGACAATTCCGAGAGGTACGGAGATGCCATTCGAGAGGTTCGCGACAGAAGTTCTTTATGACTATCTCGGCATTGCGGTTGGTCGTGGCGCCGCCGAGGCTTCGGGCTTGGTGAATTCAATCGACGCCAGCATTTTCGAAGAAAACGAGACGCAATTGGCGCTTCAAATGATCGCTTCCGGACTGGCAACCCAATATTCCGATGCAACTAGAATGGTTAGGCCAAGATCAGATTCTTGATCGGATACAAAAATGAACGAAATTKAGAAATTAATTGCCAGTACAGCTTTCGAAATTGTTGCCAGAAGCTTCTCTGCCGGCGATGAATCTGACCGAAATTCGTTCAGATTGAAGAATCTTACGAGAGGCGAGTCGCTTGWGTTCCTTCGCACGTGGCAGGTTCAAAGCGCCGGTCACGGCCTCGAGCGTGTCCGGCTTCTCGTTGCAAGCGACTCCCATGAGGAATTCCCGAGTGAGTTCAGGGCGGACCCCGACCATTCCATCACGTACTATCGGAATAACAATGAACACGGCCTCGTTTACATCGAGACGAAGGTCGAGAGCGATGAGCAGGGCCTAAAGAACCTCTTCACCCTTCGAGACGTGAACTTTCTCGACGGCACGTTCGACGAGGAAGGGGAGTTCCTGGTTCCCGAGGAAATGGTCAGACAGGCGCTACGCATCGCAGGCTCTCCAAACCCTCAGGCCAACGAGTTCCTGCGTGACCGCCTCGTGGAGGTTCTCCGAGAACTCAACGCCGCGGACATGACTGTTCCCGTAAGGAAGTTCGCAGGCTTCCTATCGGCTGCAGCGCAGGATGTCGTTTCCGGCTTCGGTGTTTATTCGCCTGAGGAAACAAATGCCTTGGTCGGCAGATGTCTTGTCCATCTCGATATGTTCCCCGACGAGCAATGGCGTCAGAGTTCCGGACGCTTGGCGCGGCGCCTCTCTTTGAACCTCTTGAGATCGGAACTTGCTGCATCGCCGTCGTCGGACCTTGATGCCGAGAAGACCGCGCAGGACTGCTTCAGAACTAAGTTTGTGGACGAACAAGGCGAACCCTATCGGCCCGATGAGCAGACCCGTTGGCGGGAGGAATGCTCCAAATGCTGCCTAGATCCTACGCGCCAAAGGCGACAAAGGATTCCCTATCGGATCTTCGAGCAAATCTTCAGCAAGGACGTGAAAGGCCTCCCCCTCGGACGGCGCGTGGCCGAGGAGATCATGGACAGCGCTCGCGCGAGAAAGCCGGAGTTTGATGAACTCGCGGTGGAGGTCGGCTTGGGCAACCGATCTGGCGACGACGCTCGCAAGTTTCTCGAATGCGAGCCGGCGGACGCCAGCTTGTTGCCGTTGAAAGACCTGCTGTCGAAGCAGACGCTCCGGATGGTCGAGAAACTTGCTGCGCCTGCCGTGGAGAGGATCCAGAACCCGCTGATCAAGCTTTCACAGGTTGCCCGAGATTTTCGCGAAGACAATAACCTCGAGGATGGCGTTTTCAGGATCGAGCTTCGAGCCGGCGCAGGTGCCAACGATCAACATGCGCCCGCGATTGGACTGTTTGCGTTCCTCTACGGAGGATCTCTGATCGAAGTTCGAAATTCACTGGCAGATGGGATTGGCTCCGTTTTCCTAGATGTCGATGAGCGCCTGACGAGGCAAAGCCCCGTCCCGCCGCTCAAGAGGGAAATGGATCCTGACGCCGAGAACTCCAATACCACCTCATCGGAGGAGGACGAGGGAACGGCTTGGCTGCCTGTTCCACTCGAGTTCATTCTTGTGAATGCCGAAGATGGCACGGAGCTCGACAGCGGAATTGCGGTCGAGTGGTTACCTGAGGACCTGCCCTATCTCGCGCTGTTCTGGATATCCGTTTGCGGGGAGGATAGAGGCGATGTGACTGCTGAGCTCCACGCTCCCTCAAACCGGCGCGGCGAGGCATGGATCGAGGAAGTGGCTCATCGCGTTCTCTCTTTTGAGAATGGTAAAGCGCGACCAATTCGTGAGGAGGTTCTCAAGCACCCCATAATTAACCGGCTGGTGGCGATTCGCTCGGGGTTCAGAGATGAGGCGGAAAAGGCTGGCCTATCCTCTGAGCTGCTGAACAACGTATTTGATCAGTGGTCAGCTCTGCTAGCAGAGGCGCGCAGAGCCTTTGTCCCGGACGGTGAGGTCCCGGTCGGCATGATAGAGTTCCTGAATGCCGATTGCGTGCAGGGTTTCGACGGCGACCGCGTGCTCATGCTTCAGTCACACCCACTGAAGCTTAGGTGGATTGCGGCCTACCTTGCGAAGTCATCACAGCTTGCGGCGGGTGCGATCGAAGGATTTCTGCTGCTAAACGAGCAGAATGAGAGCCTGTATCTGAATTGGATCCAGGGGCTTTCGCCGCATCAGCAGCCTTCGATACACACGGCCGCAGACGGGCATGTTCTCTTTGCGGACGGCGAAAGAGGGTGGACCGAGACCTTCCAGAGAGCCGCCTCGTCGGGGGGCACTGCATCTGGGGACAGGATTCACTCAAGCCTCGTGGCGGAAATTGTCCGCCAGATAACAGCATACCTCCACGCTCATCCATACAAGGCTGACGGACTGAGAACACTTATTGTAACCGGCGGTGCCAGCGCACTTCCAGCCGACATTGTCCAAGGGGTTCGGCAAGGTGAATTCAAGGACCTGGCGATGACGATCGAGCTCGTCGCGCCGAAGAGTTGCTGGGATGAAGCGGCTCGCCAGTTCGAATTGGTGGACACCGACAACCGGCTCTCAGGAGAGGGAGCTTTGTTTCCACCCGTGCAGCTCAATCTTCATGATTTCGAAAAGGTCAAGATAGACGCAGACGAGGAACTGGGACGACTTGTCTGCGACCTTGCGATTGTTCCGCAGTTTCTTGACGATCACATCAGCACGGATGCGAAGACCGAGGACGAGTCAACGTCTATCGGGAAGTTTGATCCTCTTCTCGATGATCCGACTTACATCGCTTCGGGAGCCGGCGCCGCGGCCCTGTGGGTGTCGTTGAGACCCAAGATGTCCGATACGGCCCTTTCGGACTGGTCGACCTTGGTGGTCAGGCACGAACGTCGGAACCCTGTTGCCGCGGATCGCCCTGAAGCGACTGACTTCATCGACATTCGCATCAATTTTCACAACACCGCACGCTTCTTCGGGGCCCTTCATAAGCGTTCGCACTGGGTGATCACAGTCGAACGTCACATTACGAGAGAGCAGATTGAAAGGCTCGAATCCCGTCCGGAAGTGCTTTCACTGCGTGATGGTGTCGGACCGGGCGGTTTGTTCACCCTGATAGTGTCGTCTAACGCCGGGAAGCAGTTCGTAATCGATCGCCTCACAAGGAAACTGAAGCGGATTGCCGTTCTGATAGGGAGACAGGAGCTTGCGGAGCAGCAGGCGCAACAGTTTGCTCAGAAGATCTACGACGAGGCGAGGCAGATCTCGCCGCGGCTGACCCTCGACGCGCTCGGAATATCGCGGGTGACCGAGGAAATTCTTGGATTGAGCATAGCCCGGCAGATCGCTGACCACCAGTTCTCAGCCTCTGTAAAGGAGGGCTTCATCGCCTGGATCTCCCTCGATGAGCATCCGGAATGGTTCGCATCGGCAAACTCGATGCGTGCGGACATGATCAGGCTGGCGGTGAGTCTTGGGGACGATGGTCTTTCGGTCGACCTGCTCATACTGGAAAGCAAGTTAAGACGCTCCGGTTACGAGGCCCATGGGGCGGAGCAGGTGCGCAAGACCCTGCAAATGTTCAATGCTGTCTTCCCGCAGGATCCTGAACAGGATCCCATGGATGGTGAGCTCTGGAGAGACACGCTCCTCTCGGCAGTCGACACCGTCAGTGAAAACGCTGTCTTGATTCCGCTTTATACAACCTCAGGACGAATGCCGCGACGCTCCCGAGTGTCCGAGAAAATCAGAAACCTCTTTAGGGAGGGCGACTTCGCGTCGGTGAACATCGCAGGGCTGTATTCCATTTGCGAGTACTCCCACCCTCGAGAAATGACCATCGAGGCGTACGACGCAGACCCACGCGTTCAGATTGTAAAGACCGGAGGAAGCGCGCTGCTCGACAGGCTCGCTGATCCTTCGGTTCTCAAACCGACCGGAGCGGGCGATGGATCAGCGCTAGGGAAAGACGCGGAGACGGAACCGTCAACTCTGTCAATGACGGAGGACGATGTGGAATCTCCCATCGATGTCCCAACGCCCCCCGTACCTCCTTCAGAAGATGAAACCGTTGATGCCGAAGTCGCCGAGGATCAACCCATACCCGAGGCCGAAGAAACTGATGTCGGCAGCGGCCGTGGCCATTTGGGCAAGGCGGAGCTTGATCATAGGTATCAAATAATACTGGATACTTTCGGCCAGTACGGCATCAGCGTCAACAAAGCCGAGCCCGGAGTTGAGCACGCCATCGAAGGTCCGGCATCGATCCTCTTCCGGCTTCTGCCCGGCAGGGGCGTCGAGCCGAAGAAGCTGATTGAGAAAAGCGATGCCCTGAAACTTGCGCTCAAGCTAAATGCGTCGCAGGAAATCCGCTTCGCCATCGACGAGGGCTACATGACCATCGATGTCCCGAAGCTGGACAGAGACCGATACTTCGTCGATGCAGCCGATCTCTGGTCTCGCTGGAAGCGACCGGAGTTCGGTTTGAAGGTCCCCTTGGGGGAGGATCGCTTTGGCAAGGTAGTTGAGATCGACTTCAGTTCGTCAAATTCCCCGCATCTTCTTATCGGCGGTACCACGGGGAGCGGTAAATCCGAGGCCCTGAACACAATCCTCGGCGGACTGACAGAACATTATTCTCCGGACGAGGTTCGACTGCAGCTTATCGATCCGAAGGGGACAGAGCTTCAACATCTCTCGGATTCCGAACATGTTGATGGCGAGATAGGCTGGGACGAGGAGGATGCGATAGAAATACTATTGCGTGCCGTCGAGGAAATGCAGGCCCGCTATGCTAGGTTCAAGAGCTCCAACGTCAGAACACTTGGGGACTATAACGCCCAAGCACCTGTGGGCGAACGACTTCCGAGGTGGGTCATTGTTCTCGATGAGTATGCAGACCTGACATCGGACCCGGATGCGAAAAGGACGATCGAAGCACATCTGAGGCGCCTTGCTCAGAAGGCTCGTGCAGCTGGAATCCACGTCATTATTGCCACTCAGAAGCCGGATTCTACTGTTATCAGTACAAATTTGAGGTCAAACCTTCCCGCACAGCTTGCCTTGCGAGTAAAGAGCTCTACTGAGAGCCGGGTCATCATGGATGATCCAGGAGCGGAGTCTCTGACCGGAAAGGGGGACGCGTTCTTCAAAGAAAGCGGTATTTTGACCCGGGTTCAGTGCGCCAAGGTCTGACATGCCAGTCAATCTTCAAGCGAGAACGGTCCTCAGCAACGCTGCGATTTGCCGTGCAAGAAATGGGGGGACGGCGTTTCCCACTTGGACGTATTGCTGTGTGCGGTTGCCGAGGAACAGGTAGTCGTCGGGGAAAGTCTGCAGCCGGGCAGCCTCGCGCACGGTCAGACTGCGGCACTGAATCGGGTCGGGATGAATGAAGTAATGGCCATCCTTCGAGATGTGACTCGTGACTGTGGTCGAAGCCTCGCCGGCCAGCTGGACGCGGAAGCGGTCATTGAAGACGCCGCTGTGCCAGTTCCGGTGATCCGGACTGAGAGCCAATGGAAAATCGGCCGCCTTCGGGCTGTAGCGGTGCACGCTCCCGAATACCGCGGCGAACAGATAACGTCCAAGATCCGACGTCATGTGCACGCGTGTTTCGTGCTGGGCAATTGCGCGCAGATCGGGCCGCTCGATCCAACGCAGCAGCTCATCGTCCGAAGCGCCGTAGCTCTCGGGCAGGCATGACACTGCCCGAAGCGACGGCGAACCATCCCTCAGTCGCTTTGAAATGGTCAAGAACGCCTCACCGAGCGGGCTGTCCTTCTCCTTGTAGATGCCGGCCAGCTGCTTTGCTGCGTCAGTGACCTCGGTCCGCCAGGCAGCCGCATAGTCTAAGCCACGGCTGATGCCGCTGCGCAGGGCCGGCATCGTACCGATAGCGTCGCTTACCGTCCGCTTCTTTCCGGAGACGGCGATCTCGGCTTCAGTGGTCTTGCCCACGATATCGGACCGGATGCCGACAATGATCACTCGGTGGCGTCGCTGCGGGACTCCGAATTCCTCGGAGCAGACGATGAAGTCCGCCGGCTTCGCCGCCTCTCTAAGGCTGGCCTTTCCATTCTTTACCCGGATCGCGTGCAGTTCGTAGTGATGACCGCGACCTGTGCCGAGCGAAGACAGATCGTCCATTAGCATCTCGAATACAAGGCGGCTTTCAACTGTCGATGAAAGCATCCCCTTGACGTTTTCCATCACGAACACTGCGGGCCGAAGCCTGTCGAGCACCCGGATATACTCGCGGAACAGGTAGTGCCGCGCATCCTCTTCGGGCACGTAGCCGACCTTGCCTCTAGCCCGAGCGCGCCCCACCAAGGAGTAGGCTTGGCAGGGCGGTCCCCCGATCAGGATCATGTCGTCGGACTTCTTCTTCAGCTTGCCGATGGCACTATCGATCGCGCTCGCAGCGGCCTCGGTGCCGAGTTCCAGCGCGCGAGCTTCGTCGGCGGCAAGGCGCCATGCGTCCGCGTCGACAGCCGACCAGTCCGGTTCTGGGATCAGTCCTGCATGGAAGTCGATGAACTCACAGGGCAGGGTGTCGTGCCGAGCCCGGTATTCTCGGAGAAACGCGCGCAGCGTCAAAGTTCGGTGGGCCGATGCCTCCTTCTCGACCGAAATACCGATCCGGAATGGCGCAGGTCCGTCCTCGCCAAGAGACGCGAAACCCTCGCCGAGTCCGCCCGGACCGGCAAACAGATCGACAATGCCGAAAGCGGAAGGCAAATCAGGCTCCTAACGAATTTCATTCTGGCGGTGTATACGAGTTTCCGAGACGAAAACCAGGGCGCTTGTGGCAGACATCGTGGACCAGCAGACCCGTTCCCGGATGATGTCGGGAATACGGGGAAAGAACACGAATCCCGAACTGGTTGTTAGGCGGGCGTTGCACGCGCACGGCTTCCGCTTCCGGCTTCATTCCATGAAGGTTCACGGGCGGCCAGACCTCGTTCTTCCGAGACATCGCGCAGTTGTCTTCGTGCACGGCTGTTTTTGGCATCGCCACGCGGGCTGTCGTTACGCGACCAGCCCGTCGACCCGTTCCGAATTTTGGCAGGCAAAATTCGAAGCAAACGTCGCGCGGGACCGCGCTGTTCGTGGGGCGCTTTTGAAAGATGGTTGGCGTGTGGCAACTGTGTGGGAATGCGGTCTGCGGAAGCCGGATCGAGTGGCCTTCTCGACCGCACTCCTGTCGGCTTGGCTACGTTCGGACGAACGTGAGATCGAGATCGGCGATTTGTCGGCCGACAGCGCCATTGAGATCGCCCCTTGACGTGAACGGCGGCGCGGCAGGCAATTGACCGGTAAGCCCCGACCATCCACCACGTCGTTGCCCGCCATCCGCATCGCACGACGTGGATGCTCGGCCCCAATGGTTCACAAGGTCGAGCAACTTCGTCCGGAATGACGCCGGAGCCTTCCTGCCTCAGGTCACCCGCGGCTCGAACACCACTTCGCGATCGCCCGGCCATTTCAGCCGGTAGGCGACCTTGATCTCCTTCTCCGAGCCGGGAGTGAGGTCGAAGGTCCAGGCCGAGACGCTGCGCTTGGCGGCGACCGTACGCGCTTGCATTCGTACGTCGGCGAGGCATTCTATGCCATTCATAACGTAACAATCGACTCCCATGCATGGGCGGTCCAATCCGGGAACGGCCCGAATGCCCGTCTGACACGGTCCTACGATGACAATATCGAGCGCGTTAAATGCGTTGCTGAGGTCCGACGAGGATTTGGCTGATGAGTATTCTAGGATCGAGCATGTCGTAGTTGACGAAGCTTAGGAGATCGTCGGCCGCCGGGGGCCGCTCAGGATTTTCTCGCTGGAGGCGCAAATGCTGTCACTGCGTACTATCTACAGATGCACCTGGATATCGCATCCAGGTATGGCATTATCTCGAACGAAGCCGGGACATGTGCTGGCATCATGACAGCGAGATTCTTGAACTATATTGGATAAATATCATCTGACTCTGGCGGCATGACTTACAAGACACCGGATCGACTAGAAAAATTGTTCATCGATTGGTTTGGCTCCTGAATATAGTATTCTTGGTACCTTGAATGACCCATGGGCATCGTCCGGACTTGTGCTGACACCTTGAATTGCAGCATTCCCCTTTTACAGAATTGACCGGACTTAGCGCTCATGCAGGATAAATCACAGGACAGAAGTGTCGTCGCCTGCCGCCTCGCCGAGGACCTGATCGGACCGCGTGCCCACAACGAGGAACTGACGGCGCGTCCATCCGACGTCTATCTCACTGGCATCCTCTGGCCCCAGCGCACGGCAATGGCGGGGGAAGATGACGATCGCCTCGGAACCGCGGGCGCCGGCTCGGGTGAGGAGAGCAACGGCGAGAGCGATGCGGTCAGAACTGGGTCGATTCAGAAGCCGTCCGTGGCAGGCATATCGTTCAGCGCTGCATGCAACCGCACACCACAAGTGCGGGTCATCTGCAGCTTCGCCACCTACCGGCTCAAAAAGCGTGACGACCTCGACGTCTGGGTTCGACAGCCACACCGGGTCGAGATTGCAGGTCTCGACCTGCCGCCCGGCCCGACGCGCGAGATTGCGCTTGCGGAACAAGGTGAAGGGCTGCCCAACGTCTCACTCAGCGTCCGATGCATCAATGCCGGTGGTGCCGTTCTAGTCACCCTTTCGCTCGTGAATTCGGTAGTTCCAGAGCAGGACCGAAACGAGATCGAGGCCGCGTCGCTCTTCCAGACGGCGCTTCGCATCGAACCGTGCGAGGGGACTCTGCTGATACCGAAGCCTCCCCGTCGCTCGACGTCGATGCGTCAAGGGGGGACCGGGGGGACCGCCTCAGTCAGCGACGAGGAAAGCGGGGCAGTACTTTACAGGAACGTAGCGGAGTTCGCTATCGGTCACGTATGCTCGGCCGAGTGGGAGTCCGTGAGCCAACCAGGCGGAGTGCGCCCCAGTGCACGATGGGTCGGGACAACCTGGCTCCCGTCAGCCATCGTCGAGGGCGTCGATCCGAACGGTCATGCCTTCTTTTCCGAGCTTGGCAATGAGAGCGGGTCGTTCGATCCGCTCTCTGCGGAGGAGCTAGCCTTCGCCGATACGGCGACCCTACAGCAGGGACTGGAGCTATTCTGCGACGCCTACGACCGCTGGGTACAAGTGCAGCGGAAACGACTCGACGACGTGACGGACGTGAGTCCCGAGCTGAGGTACGTCGTTGAGGCTCATCTCGCCCGGTGCGAGGAGGCGCTCGGGCGTATGCGGGCATCAGCCGTCGAACTCGGCGCCAATCCACGGCTTCGGCGAGCCTTCCAGCTGGCAAACCTCTCCATGCGCCTGCAGCACTCGTGGGACAGCTCCAAGAGCCGCTACGGTCCACTGCGCTGGCGGCCGTTCCAGCTGGGATTTCTGCTCCTAAGTGCACCATCGTCGGTGGCCCGCGATCACGAGCACCGAGGGGTCATGGACCTTCTCTGGTTCCCCACCGGTGGGGGCAAGACTGAAGCATACCTTGCTCTGATCGCGTGCATCGCCGTGTATCGCCGCCTCTCGGATGATCCGAACGACCACAGCGGTGTCTGCGCCCTGATGCGCTATACGCTTCGCCTGCTCACGACCCAGCAGTTTGCACGGTCCGCCGCAATGATCGTGGCTCTGGAGGCCATACGCACCGGCCGGGTGGCGTCTCCAGACGGCTTGCCGCTTCGAGGTGACGGGCCGTTCTCGATCGGCCTGTGGGTTGGCGGAGACGCCACTCCCAACAAGCGCGCAGATGCATTCGCTTCCCTTCGTGGCTCTTCGGAGGTTGCGTCACCAAAGCAGCTCGCCCGCTGCCCCGCCTGTGGCGAAAAACTGAAATGGTCGATGGCGAGCGCCACCTCACCCGTTGACGCCGAATGCACGAACAGCACGTGCAAGATGTATGGAATCCTGCCTGTCTTCACTATAGACGAGGATGTCTACGACAACCGGCCGACGTTGCTCATCGGAACGGCCGACAAGTTCGCGCAGATCGTCCGCGAGAAGAGAACCAACAGCCTGTTCGGTGTTTCGGATGGCTCTCCGCCTGACCTGATAATCCAGGACGAGCTGCACCTTATCTCCGGTCCCCTCGGCACGATCGCAGGGGCATATGAGGCCGCATTCGACCTGATGTTCGCCGCGCGTGGACATCGGGCAAAGGTCATCGGCTCGACGGCAACGATCCGCAGAGCATCGGAGCAGGTACTAGCCCTGTTTGATCGCGAAGCATTCCAGTTCCCCCCGCCGGCGATCGATCATGACGACTCCGGTTTTGCGGTTCGTGATCGGCGGCCTAAGGCGGTGGGAAGACGCTATCTCGGCGTCACGACGGCCGGTCGATCGGCAAAGTTCACCCTGCAGGCCGTCGCAGGCTCCCTGCTGCAAACGGCTTTCGGGGCATTCAGCGACGATGTTCGCCGGGACGCCTACTGGACGCTCGTCGGGTACTTCAATTCGCTTCGCGAGCTTGGCGGCGCGCTCGTCCTCATGCAGGACGACGTCACCGACAGCATCGCGCTCTATGCTGACGCGCGCTCCGAAGAGCGACGACCCCTCAGCAACGTCGAGGAGTTGACCTCCAGAAGGACACAAGAAGAAATCCGCGAGATGCTCGACCTCCTCGACATCAAGGTCGGCTCCCCGGGCGCAGTCGATACGGTGCTCGCGACGAACATGGTCAGCGTCGGCGTGGACATTTCCCGACTGGGACTGATGCTGGTCAACGGGCAACCCAAGACCATCGCCGAGTACATCCAGTCCACCAGCCGTGTCGGGCGGGGGGATGTGAGCGGACTTGTGGTCTCGGTCCTCAACAACGCCAAGGCGCGCGACCGTTCGCATTTCGAGGCGTTCTGCAGCTGGCACCGCACCCTCTACAGGGATGTGGAAGCAACCAGCGTTACTCCCTTCGCATCACGGGCTCGCGACAGGGCACTGCATGCAGCACTGGTGGCCGCGGTACGCCATCTTGTTCCCGACATGCTGGACTCTCCGCGGATGGAAGATGACGCAGAAGACAAGGCGATGGACCTCATCGACTTGATCGTCGAGCGTGCGAAGCGCATCGATCCCGAAGAGACCGCCGTCCGGGAAGAGCTTGAACGCCGTCTCGACACTTGGAGAGCAAGGTCCCCGGCGGTCTACTGGAGCGACTACAAGGGAGGGAAATCCCTTCTCCAGAGTGCCGAACGCGCTGCCGCCCGCCGGGCTGCCGGCCGCGACACAGGCGCCGCGTGGCCGACCCTCAACTCCATGCGAACCGTCGAGGCCGGAACCCCGTTTCGGATGGCCCCTGTCCTCAGGGCGAAGGATGATACGCATGAAGAATGATCTTCAGGATCTGCGTCGCAGCGCAGTCGTTTCGACATTTGGCCCTGGCTCCGTGGTGGATTTCAGGGCGGGTGGAGGAGCCGTTTCGGGTATCGCTGCAGGGCTCGAGGAATGGGACCGCTCCTTTCCTCCGGCTGGTCTGGCCCACCCTCAGGTCATCCGAGAGACACGCCTGCAGAAGAAGCTTGGCGTGAAGGGCTTCCGGACACCTCCTGTCACAGTCGAGCGGGGGAAGGACGACGATCCGGATACCCGGCGGCTCGTCGCCGTGCGTTTCCCGAAATGGCTGCAATGTCCAAGCTGCGATGTCATCAAGCCGGAACGGCGATGGAAGAACGATCCAGGCAAGGCCTATCGATACTGCCCGACCTGCACGGAAAAATCCCATGGCGAAAGCAAGGTCTTTGTCATCCCCGTACGCTTCGTCATGGCTTGCAAGCATGGCCACGTCGACGAATTTCCCTGGGACTGGTGGGTAGGTCATAAGTCGGATTGCCCGGTTTCGCAGCGTGAGAACACGGAGCGTCATCCCGGCCTAATCCTGCGGTCCGAGAAACCCGGCCTTGCCGGTCTCATCCTCAGTTGTCAGAAGTGCGGCGCGCGCCGGTCGATGGACGGCGTATTCTCGAAGAAGACGTGGGAACGTGGTCCGAAATGCCGGGGGCATCGACCGTGGCTGGCTGATGGCGAAGAAACTTGCGGCAGGGAGCAGTATGCCGTTCAGCGAGGCGCGTCCAACCTGTACTTCGCGGTTACGGAGTCAGCCCTCAGCATTCCGCCTTGGTCCGACCGTCTCCAGGAAGTTCTGGGTGATTGGTGGAGTTCACTCACAAACCTCGACGACCCAACGAAGCTGGAGGAGTACATCGGCTTCCTGGCAAAGGGTGATCTAGAGAGCATCCTGAAGGAGCTGGAAATGTCACCCGCGGAACTGGCGGAGGCGATCCGGGCCCGCCTCACGTCATACGGACAGCTGCGAACCGACGACCTGCGTCCGGCAGAATATCGACAGTTCGTCACCGAACCTGGTCGCAGTCGGACGCCGGACATCGACTTCGAAACCCGTAGAGAAGCAGTATCCCCGGAGATAGCTCCATGGATATCCCGGGTGGTACGGGCTGTGCGCCTTCGTGAGGTCCGTGCCATCAAGGGGTTCACCCGGATCAATCCGCCCGGCGATCCGGACTCGCCCGAGGTGGCACGGCTCTCCAAGGATCCGCTTGAATGGCTCCCAGCGATCGAGGTTCGCGGCGAAGGCATCTTCCTCGCACTGAATGAGGAGCGGCTGTCGAACTGGGAAAGCAGACCGGATGTCATTGCACGCGTCTCCCAGTGCCAGATTCGACACCAGGCGGACTGGAGGGAACGCTATGGCGAGGACGGCAAGCCGCCTAAAGCGATAATCCCACGCTACATGCTCTGCCACACCCTCGCGCACGCGCTCATGCGCCAACTCACGCTGGAGTGCGGATATTCCTCAGCGTCCCTTCAGGAGAGGATCTATGCCGGAACTGACGAAGAGCAGATGGCCGGGCTTCTGATCTATACCGCAACACCGGACTCGGACGGAACGCTCGGCGGCCTCGAACGGCAAGGAAAGGCGGCTCGCATCGAGGGCGTCCTTCAACGTGCGATCGACGCGATCGAGTGGTGCTCCTCCGATCCGCTCTGCATCACGGACATGATGGGAGCGATCAACAGCTACTCGCATTCGGTTTGCCACGCCTGCTGCCTTGCTCCCGAGACGTCCTGCGAAGCCTTCAACACCTTCCTCGACCGCGCGCTGCTGACCGGAGACGGGACAGGTTCGGGCCTTGGATACTTCGAAGACATGCTTCGGAGAAGCTGATGGCAGTGCTCTGGCCAAGGAAACTCCCCCGTTCGGTACTGGATGATCCGAGGCGCCGGGCAGAGGTCCGTGTATATGATCGCCTCGCCGAAGTTCTCGACGACACCTTTCATGTCTTCTACTCGAGTCCCTGGCTGGGCACCGACAGGCTGGGAAACGAGAAGGATGGCGAATGCGACTTCCTGATCGCGCACCCCGACCACGGCATCCTCGCGATCGAAGTCAAGGGGGGGAAAGAAATCACGTTCGACCCGAGGGACGGTCAGTGGCGCAGCACGGATCACGGTGGTTTCGTCCACAAGATCAAGGATCCGGTGGCGCAGGCGCGAAGCGCAAAGCATGAAATCCTCAAACGACTCAACGGGTCAACGAGGTGGCCGAAGCGCTTCATTCATGCCGCCCATGGGGCGATCTTTCCAAGTACCGGCTCTCCACCCGGCCATCTCGGAGCTGATCGCCCGGCCTCGATCTTCTGTTGTTCGCGCCAGTTTCAGCAGGGACTTCGCGGATGGCTAGACGACCGGCTGAAGGCAGGGCGACGGCCAGGCAATTGCGAAGCTTTGGGTGATGATGGCATCGCAGCACTTGAAAGACTGCTGGCACACCCCTTCACGCTCAGCTTCCGGATCGGTGCCGCTATCGCGGAAGCCGACACGGAGTTCCGCGTCCTTGAACCGTCTCAGTACCATGTCCTAGACGCGATCGCCGATATCACACGGGCGCTCATCCGTGGTGGCGCAGGAACCGGCAAGTCCGTGCTGGCGATCGAGGAAGCACTTAGGTCTGCCGCGGCTGGAAGGAAGACCCTCCTGACTTGTCACAGCCGACCTCTCGCAACCAACCTCGAGCGGAATCTGAAGGACGTCGAAAACCTTACGGTAGCCGGGTTTCACGCGCTGTGCGGGCTCATCTCACGTCAGGCGRGCGTCCAAACGCCTTCCAACATCAGTGAACGGGAACTCTATGAAGGCGCGCTGCCGAATGCGCTCTACCGCGCGATGGAGATACAGCCCGCACTCAGGTGGGACACGATCATTATCGATGAAGGCCAGGACTTCAGCGCCAACTGGTGGATCGCGATCGATGCCTGCCTGAGCCACGGTGGACAACTCCGTGTATTCATGGACAGCAACCAGAGGGTCTACGAGAGCGCGGGGAATGGCGTTCATGATCTGAGCGTCGTTCCGGTTCGGCTTTCCCGAAATCTCCGCAACACGAAGAACATCCATAATGCCGCTTCTGTGCATTATTCGGGCCCTGAGATAATCGCGGACGGGCCCGATGGTCTAGAGGTCTCATGGATCAATGCCGAGAATCCTGATGCAAAGGTCGACGCGGCATACAGGGAGCTTCGAAGGCTCGTGTTCCACGAGGAAGTGGCCCCTGGTGACATAGCCGTGCTTGTCAACGGACCAGCCGTCCGGACGAGCTTTCTCGAAAGAAGCAGCGGGACCAGCGTTCCGCTTACAGATGCCGAAACCATGGCGCTCGAAGACGTGGTCGTGGATACCGTGCGGCGGTTCAAGGGTCTGGAACGACCGGCAATAATCATGATTGTCAGCGGCGACGAAATGGAGCGCCGCGAACTGGCCTATGTCGCGTTCTCGAGAGCGCGGGCCTATCTCTGCGTTGTGTCGTCCCGAGGCGAAGCCAAGTGGCTGTCGGAAGGGTTGCGCGACAACTGAGCGCACTCCTGTGTGTTTCGGCATGCAAGTTTGGCTCTGACTCACTTTTGATGGAATTCTGGATTCGGTTGGCGTTGATTTCACATGAGGAATCAATGCCATGCGCCAAGCCCTCCGGCCGTCGACCCTGGTTCCACGCAGCTTCGTTGTGAACGACGCCGTCATTGACGATGCAGGCTTGCGGATCTCTGTCCGTGCGGCAGGCGAGGTGAGCCCGTGTCCGGGATGCGGAACCAGCTCGCAGCGGGTCCACAGCCGATATCATCGGCGCCTGGCGGACCTGCCAATGGCGGGTCGGCCGGTTCGGCTCCTGGTCATAGCCCGGCGGTTCCATTGCGATGCTGTCCGATGCGGCCGCCGCATTTTCACAGAGCGTTTTGACAAGACCGTGCTGGTTCCTTGGGCGCGGCGGACGGCACGGCTCGATCATATTGTCCATCACCTCGGGCTCGCTCTCGGCGGGCGGCCGGCAGCGAGCTTCGCCCGAAGGCTGATGCTGCCTGTGAGCAATGACACGCTATTACGTGTCGTGCGAAGGCGCGGCAGCCTGCGCTTCGTCCCGCCGACCGTGATCGGGATCGATGACTGGGCCTGGCGCCGCAACCAACGCTACGGGACGATCATCTGCGATCTGGAACGGCGCAAGACGATCGCCCTGCTGCCGGACCGCGAGCCGGCGACGGCGCAAGCCTGGCTCTCGGACCAGCCGCAGATCGGCATCGTCGCGCGCGATCGGGGCGGCGGCTACGCCGTGGCGGCCGCMAAGGCGCTGCCGCAGGCCACGCAGGTTGCCGATCGCTGGCATCTGATGGAGAACGCCAGCCGGGCCTTCCTGGACGCCGTCCGCAAATCCATGCGGCAGATCCGGGCCGCGATCGGCGCCGCCACGATCAATCCCGACCTGCTCACCGCTGCCGAGCGGATCCAATATGAGGGATATCTGCGCCGGGAGGACGCCAATGCTGTCATTCTCGGATTGGCCAAGGATGGAGTGCCGATCAAGGAGATCGTGCGCCGCACGGGGCACAGTCGCGGCCTGGTTCGCAAGGTGTTGCGGGGCCAGCGGTCCGATGTCTTCCGCGTTCGGGAGACTTCTCTGGAACTGCACCTGCAGTGGCTCGACGAACAATGGGCGGCGGGACAACGCAACGGCGCGGCATTGYGGCGGCGCCTCAAAAAGCGTGGATTCCGTGGCTGCCTTCGCGTTGTGAGCGAATGGGCCGCACGCCGCCGCCAGGCGGAGAAGATCGATGGCGGCACCTTGAGCCGCGTGCCCTCGGCACGAACCGTGGCACGCTTGCTGACCATCGGCCGGGACGGCCTGTCCAAGTCCGAGACCGTCACGGTCGCAGCGATCGAGGGCGGCGTGCCACTGCTGGTGGAGGCGCGAGAGATCATCGCCGCCTTCCAGGCCATGATCCGGAAGAAATCCCTCGTCGACCTCGAGCCATGGCTGAAGCGGGCGGGCGCGAGCCTGGTCGCATCGTTCGCCAACGGTATCGTCAAGGATCAGGCGGCGGTGCGCGCCGCGAKCACGTCACCCTGGTCCAACGGCCAGACCGAGGGCCAGATCACCAAGCTCAAGCTGGTGAAGCGGCAGATGTACGGCAGGGGGAAGCTCGACATCCTCCAGGCCCGCATCATCGGCGCCACGTAGCGCGCCACCAAAATTGCGTCAGAGCCAAASTTGCACACGATGACGTAATTGCTGCCGCTGAGCCCCTGCCTTCAGAGTGACAGAGGGCAGGCAGCGGCGCCGGCCTGAGCACGGGATGGTCATCATGAAACAGTATGTCGGGCTGGACGTATCGCAGAAAGAGACCAGCGTTT